>JAKBSX010000701.1 GCA_021844725.1 Actinomycetes bacterium
TGCACCTTTCACGAGTATCTTCATCAGTGCCTGACGCTGCTTCCCTGACAGCTTCGACGGTTTACCGGGAGGCTTAACATCCTTCCATGAGCTGTTGCCACCGTCATTCATCCTCTTTTCCCATCTGCCGACGGTGTTCCAGCTCACCCCAAGTGTGCGGGCTATGTCCGCCTTCCTGACACCTTTGCTGAGGAGTTCGTATCCCTTCCGTCTCTTCCACTCCCTCTCGGAAACGCCATTCTTCCCCTTGCCCTTTCTCTTCCCGGGAGCCATTGGATGGTATATGCACGATCGACTATTTCTAGTTAATTATTAAAGAAAATAGATTATAACACAATACTATTCCAAAGAGCTATAATGCCATACTATTGCTGTAGAAGTTAATTAGTGGTAAGTTTGTGATACGTGATTAAGCAAGAACATAGGATGTAAGTTACGCTTTATTAATACAACAAATCAATGGCCAACCCTAAAGCACGGCTTCTGCCCCAATAAAGTAGGAGTGTTACCTGAATGAACATCGCCTATATTGTTTCTTACGATCCATTTGATACAGCAAGTTCTGGAGGGGGTTCAATCAATACGGGGATAATCGCCACGCAAATGCAAAAAAGGGGTCATGACGTAAGTATATTTTATACGGGTTCGCAAAAAGAAGTCAATGCAAAGAGGGATCTTATTCGACTATATGCCGCTAAGGGGACTCGAATTCCGATTGTTGGTGGCATTGAAGCGAATATTAACCTGCTTCCAATAGTGAATGAACAAGTGAAGATATCACATTATGACGTGCTTGAAATCCGAGGTACTGGTGCAGGACTTCCATTTATTAGAAATGCTAAGCTCGTTTCAGCCCCTGTCTATCACTTAATGGATGTGTACAAAAATGAATTTTCGGGACTTCCAATTTTTCATAAGGTAAAGGATTTTGCATATTACGCACCAAATATTGCTCTTGAACGCCTTATCATCATGCTATCTAAATGGTTTATCGTCGACACAGTCTCCGTTGGTCGCGATTTAGTGGCTTTAAACAAAAGGACCAAAGATCATTTGACCGTCATACCGCCAGCTCTTTCGTTTCATTACCTCCACTACAAGCCACAAGATTTCGACCCAACGCTCTTCTTTTTCATAGGGGCACGAAACCGAAGAAACACTGAACTGTTCTTACGGGCTCTTAAGTACGCTAACGACCATGGTGTCCCTGCCACTGGCCTCGTCTTGAGAGAGAACATCGATAGATACGCGACGCTAGCTCAAGAGTTGGGAGTCTCTGTGAAATTCCAAAACAGGATACAAGATTCTGAATTGGTGAAAAATTATGCAAAATCATGCGCGTATGTCCTCCCATCTTATCGAGAAGCAATCTGCATGCCAGTGATAGAGGCAGCCTCTCAGAACACTCCGTCAATTGTTTCGAATTTGCCCTCTGTTATGGAATTTGTTAAAGACGGCCAGAATGGGATAGTTGTGCAAGATATGCGCCCGGATCACTGGGGGCAAGCATTAATGAGAATCGCAACTGACGAATACGAGAGGAAGATACTAGGGGCTAACGCACGTAATGACGCATTAAAATACTTTCCAGATGAAATTGGGGCAAGAACTGAGAGGCTTTACAGTAGCCTTTTGAATTGACACAATAATGAACAGTTTTGGTCCGAAGAACAGCCTCAGGAACTGTTATTCAATAAACGCTTTATTTCTCTTTGCTGCGAACTGGCAGTCTTGAATAGTTCAATTAACCTTGGAACTTGTCTGGACGCAGATTTATACGTGCCATCCCCTCGCCTGTAATCTTCCTGCCTTCAGGATACTTCACTTTGTCGATTTCGGCGCGAACAAGCATCCCTTCCTGTGTCTTTGTCGCTGCTATCAGACTCACGATGACGACCAGACTGGTCAACGGTCTGCCGCGCCAGTTCTGTGTTATGAATGAGAAGAGCCTGTGCTCAATCTTGTTCCACTTGCTCGTGCCCGGTGGAAAGTGTCACACACGGATGGTCAGCCACGTCCTGTTTGCGAAACGCTGAAGTTCCCACTTCCAGAGGCGTGAACTCGCGCTGTTGCTGCCGCCTGCATCGGCTGTGATGAGCAGTGAGCGTGCGCGCGGATAAACGGGCCGGCCCATCTTCTGCCACCAGCGCCTTATGGCGCCGACTGCGAAGCATGCTGTGTCGTGGTCTATGCCGACGCTTACCCATCCTGCGTTGCTTGTCAGGTCGTTAACACCGTACGGTATGGCATTCCCCTTCTCAGGTATAATGAAATCATGTACACGCGCCTTAACAAGCATACCCACGGGTCGCCATTCCTGAAATCACCGAAGAGATCCTTCTTATTCGTGCCTACCGATATGACCGGCTGTCTCTTCCTCTGCTGCACCATGACCATTGCGTTGATATGTTCAAACTGTGCATTGCGATCAGGATGGCGGCTTCCCTCTTTCGTCTTCTTGTTAGCCTGCAGGATGTAGTCGTTCTCAGCAAGTAGCTTTGCCACCACAGGATAACTCACAACATGTCCGTCGGCGCCGAGTTCGCGTGCGAGAACGCGAACGCTCTTGCACGTCCATCGCAGG
>JAKBSX010000702.1 GCA_021844725.1 Actinomycetes bacterium
ATTGAAAGCCACCGGGCAAAACCGGTATTCAATCGGCTTGTGGCAGAAGTAAGCAGCCACAACTACACGAGGACATTGGAAGAGATCAGCAACGAGTAAGGGATCTCGAATCTGGTGATGTGCCGAAAGGTAGCCAAAGCAACGGCAGGAAATCTAAAGGGGCCCTGAGAGATAGATCTGTCGAGTTCTAAAGTATCCTGCACGTGCAAGAAGGGATGCGATTGTATAAAATAGTCGAAGCCTTCATGTTAAACCTAGGAAAGTGCGCAATGAAACACACTATGGGTTTACACAAAGCGTGTTAGAGAACGGCGAAAAGCATAAAGCTTTCCTCGCAAATAATCAAACTGTCCCATGATAGTCCTGCTGGGACGAAACGCACCTTATCGGCATACTCGCAAAGAGTATTAGCCAAGCAGACCGTGAGGCGATGGAGAAACAGCACTCAGATTCAGAATTGGATGGCGAGAGCACCGCTGGAAGCCCAGAAAAATTTCAGAAAGGCAACACGACATAAATCGATGAGTGTACTGGCTGCAGCGCTCGACGAAGATTACAGGCAAAGAACAATTAGCCATAAATAAATATCAGTATAGACTTATGTTTCAGACAAACTTTGCCCTATGGATTCCAACAGAAAAACGGGAATCATCAAATCGTCGTGCTTGACCCAGTAAATTGTGTCGAGGGGCCCTAGAGACACGTGATATTGAATTATGTCAAAACATCAAAATACCTTTGGTTGACGTAACATTACACGGATGCTTTTTCAGTTTCGAACAGTCTTGTCTGCTCTTATGACGGATCCCTTGCGCCCTTAGAGGTCCATACTGGAATGCGGGTGTGGTATCGAACAAGCTCAGTAACTTGTAGGGTAACACGCAATCAGACTCTTCTGCAGGCTCCACTTCTGCGAGGAGCTGGCCGATGCGGTAGCTGAGGTTCATAGCTCTGCTTGGACTGGAACCGATCGCCATGCTAAAGAGCGTCCATCCGGTGCATGCAGCTCCCTTGTCATTTCGTCCTTATCTTTCGGCACGGCCTCCGGGGGCTCCTCACCCTCTCTGATTCGCTTTACGGCCGTCTCGTCATTCTGCTGCAGACAGAAGCTGCTCACCCCGCACTTGACAAGGTGCACATAGTAGCTTATTTGTTCATCCTTTTTTTGCTCCTCTCAGATTGTCCATTTTCCTGTGCTCTCTGAGAGGACAGTTAGACTCTATAGGTGTACGATTTTGACGCTGAAATGTGTTCGGTTTTCAGGTGAAAAAAACAGATTTCAAATCCTACCTAAATTGAGCGTGTTGATCACTGCTTCCACCATTTGATTCCCCTGTAAATTTCCCAAGGCGGACAATAACAAAACGACAAGTGCGATGGTACAGAGTGTCTTCACTCTAACCATTACCACCTTGTTACCATCGACTTCCATTCTGACCTTAAGTTTCTTAATTTCATCTGAATCGCCGGATTGCCCTTGCTGTTGTGGCAAATAATACGATAGCAAGCAAGACTACCGGGATTGCTGCCGCAGCAGTATCTATGCCGTGCGAAAGCACTTCTATGAAGCTGTATCCGCTCTGATTGCTTCCAAATGATTCCAGTTCGAAAAAGGTTTTCATTATACTTAGCTTCAGGAAGAATACAGCCTGGATCACAAGCACGATGAAGAAGAGACAGCTAAGTCCGCAGTAAATCATAGTCGCCAGTCCGGATTCCCTTCCCGTTACATCTCTCGAGAAGAGACGGAGCCCCATCCCATTGACAATTCTCTTCCATACTGAACCAAGGGTTTCGTTTGATCTCTTAGCAAGGTTAGTAACTCCCAAGAGATCAGATAAGATCCAGTAGCCATCAAATTTCAAGAAAGGATTGAGCGCAGTGAGTATCACGAGATACGTAGTAAAGATTGACGCGACAAGAACCGGGCTAGGGAGAATCACATAAAACATATAGAGAGCAGTGACGGAGACGAACTGGAAAAAAACGCCACCTGCATCGACTATCACCCGGCTCTTGCGGTCCAGATGCCACACGTCTGAAACATCCGAGTAGAGGACTGGGAAGAGAAGGTATATGCCCACACCTATCTCTCCGTGACTCACCCCGAAGTACGCGCACGCTGAGGAATGCCCCAATTCATGGATGAATGCAGTCAAGACAACTACGAAATATACGAGGATCAATCGAAAGCCCCCAACTTGCGCGACCACGCCGAAGTCGATATTGAAAGTTAACGCAACATAGACCTGGGTGATTGCTGACACGGTGAAAAGAAAAAAGAATATCCGTCCGCCGAAGAGAACACGGAGCAGATTTGTAATCGGTCTTAGCTGTCGCTGGGAAAATATTGGGAACCTGCTCCGTATTGAACTGGCATGCTTTGTGTCCCCGGCGATCCCCTTTGAACTTTTGACAAAGCCGTTCGGGACGAAATAGTTGTCGATGATAATTCTTACGGTCGCCCCGCTTAATTCCGCGATGTTTAGTGTTCTCAGGCTCTCGGCTATTTCTTCATCGGTACGTCTTCCATCGATTAACCTTATTATATGATAGACCAGGGCGGATACCTCGTACTGCCTCT
>JAKBSX010000703.1 GCA_021844725.1 Actinomycetes bacterium
GACACATCAGGGTCAAGGAATCGGACGCGATCTTCTGGTCGATGCAATTATTCGGGCAGCTCATGCAGGTGAACAAGCAGCTGCCAGGTTCATCTGTGTTGATCCCATAGACAATGGAGCACGAGCATTCTACAAGCACTTCGGATTCAAGGATATAGAAGGCGATGAGTACGGGCGAATGTACCTGTCGATCGCCGAGGCTCAGGCGGCTTTATTGCAGTCCCACTTATCAGGACTTTCTCCCAAAAAGCCTGATAGCTTATCCTGAATTATTGCTCGATCTCAATCCAGTACGAGCAGTAATTAAAATGGCCCCAGGTAACTGAACTATCTTTCTGCAGGCATTTAATTGTACGGATCACGGCTCTAAAATCCTTTCCAAAAAACGCTATCTGATCGTAATGAACTTTGCGAAAAGGGTATTGGGTGAATCAGGGCGCATTGGCTCAACTCCCGCAGTCGTCAATGCGGTAATCGATGCGCTGTCAGAATTTGGTATCCGTCATATTGATATGCAGCTAAGTCCGGAGCGAGCGTGGTGGTCCCTAAATCACAGCTAACGAGAAAGAGAATTTCCTATTCATCTAAGTTTTGGTTTCTGCAGACGAGACAGTACCAACCAGATCGCGATATTCAGACCTTCAAGCTATCAGGAACTAAAATCCAATTAGCAAAGAAGGTAGTATCGATATAAAGCAATTTTGTTTTTTGGGGTACATCAGGAGAAAGCGAGAAGCTGTTATCGCTGCCCTGTAAAACGGTTGACGACAGGTCTTAGCTTCCATAAGCAGCACCTATTCTCATGTCGCTTTACATCCTTGTCAATGTGGTGCATCCATTTGAGATCGAAATTGACAAAGTGCAGCTTGATCTGGCTTATTGCATATTTTTGCAACTCGCGCATAGCTAATTTTGTAATTCGTGCATAGGCTTGAACACCTTCTTCTGTCTTTTACGGTCCAAGAAGAGCTGCTGGTACAATAGCAATTCCATCGGGTCGTCTGTACGCAACAGACCCAGTGGTAACCACAACAGAATCAATAAGCTTTTCTCCAAGCACCTCCCGCAGCCAAAAAAGGTGACGCAGGTCCTTATCGCTGGGAGTGTGACCAAGTTTCACCTCAATGGCTAGTACCCGCTGACCTCGCTCGACAATTAAATCAATCTCATGTTCGCCACTCCATGTTCGAAGGTGTCTCGTTCGAGCCTCCGCTGCTTGAGCATAAACCCGGACACAGAGCGTAACCAGTGACTCGAACAGCCCTCCAAGCAAAGTACCCTCACGTGGGATCTCAGGTTCCACATGCTTAGCGCCAAGTAGCGTTGAAGCATCTATATCCAAAAGGCGTGCCGCAAGCGCTGGGTCGGCCAAATGGTGCTTTGGTAGTCCAGAAAGACGCGAGAAACGATTTTGCGTTGGCAGCCACGATGGAACTGGGTCGAGTATCCAAAGACGTTCGAGAATATCACGATATGGCTGAGTCGAAGCCCTACTCGGGGTTTCGTTACCATCTCCGCTTGCAGCATTGCGAATCTTTTCGTATGAGGTCGTGGTCGCCGTCGCGGCTGCATATGCCCGCATCCATCTGAGTAAAGTCGACGGACGCCTCACCTGCCGTCCGAGTTCTTCAAAATCCCGATCCGCTATACGCTCAATGTACCCATCAAGAACGGCTGAAAGCGCTCTTCCCGATAGGCCGAAAGTTGCCGGAAAGCCAGATCGTAAAATCTCTTCGACATACTGTTCAAGCCCGAATTCCGTCTCGCCCTCTATTGAAGGACTCCCTCCATCAAGGAGACTTCGCAAGCTGACAGTTGGCTTCTCAACATTTCTCTCAACAAGAGTAAGGGGGCGCATCCTTACCCGTACAATCCTGCCAGCACCCGAATGAATTGGCCCTTCAGTTGGCGAAGCCGAACAAGCTAAGAGAAAGCTGCCCGACTCAGCACCATCGTCAACTGCCCTGCGAACCCGATCAAATGTCTCGGGAAGGCGTTGCCATTCATCAATCAAGATCGGGAGCTTTCCTTGAACTACTCGGGAACTGTCTGCTTCGACGATTGAACATTCCGCTGGATCGTCAAGCCGATAGACGGTTTCGGCCCGCTGCAATAAAGTGGCAGTCTTCCCTACTGCTTTAGGCCCTTCAAGCGCAATCGCTGGAAGTGAGGCCAATAACTCGTCCAACTCATCGTCTAAGATGCGTCGTCGGTATACACCTGGAACTCTCTGAATAGGTAACGGCGTTTTATCAATTATCACTTCATCAGCTTAGCTCATACTATACAGTTACGCAACAACTATCTATACAGTTTCACGCTCTGATATAGCACAGTTTCGCAGTACTATACATCTGTCAGTAAGACAAGAATAAAAAATTGATCAGGACTTGGTAGGACTTCACCAGAAACATTCGAGCATTACGTTAACTGTCTCATTGCGTAATATTCGAGACACAACCGATAAGTTGAGGCCACTAAAACTGCTGCTAGCACTTTCCATACTTGAAGCAAACACACCAGACTGATTAGTTCAAAAGTGCTAAATGGCTATTTTTGTTCTCGTGCAAGGGTAATTTTG
>JAKBSX010000704.1 GCA_021844725.1 Actinomycetes bacterium
ATCCAAGTCGTTCATGCATGGACTCGGCGTTGCCCAAGCTAAACTTAGAGTCATACCGAACGGTGTGAACACACAAATCTTCAAGCCTTACCAAAGCAGATTCCTGCACAACTATCTGGGTATTCCCGAGCACTCTAGGATTATTCTTACTATAGGCCGATTGTCTGCCTCCAAAGGACTGCAAATTCTGTTGATTGCCGCGCGCGGCTTGCTTAAGAAGTCGAATGATATTCATCTAGTTTTGGTGGGTAGAGGACCTGAGGAAGAGAGATTGCGCGAACTGTCTTTGTTGCTTGGTGTTTCAGAGCAGGTCCATATTGTTACAGCGCTTTTCCTTCCGTATGAGAAGGTTTCCGATTTGTATAATTCAGCAGAAATCTGTGTCAACCCCAGCCTATCTGAGCCATTCGGAATGACGGCACTAGAAGCGCAATCGTGTGGAAAGGCCGTAGTATGTGCGAACACTGGAGGTCTTTCCGACATAGTCCTTGATAACGTAACTGGTAGGCTCGTCCCGCCCGGCTCTCAAACGGAGTTACGTGCTGCCCTTAATGAACTTCTGCAGGGAGACCTGTGTAAATTCGAGACCGAAGCGCGCCAGCGCGCAGTCAGATTTTTTGACTGGCATACCGTCTCACAGAGTTACGCTGATTCTCTTGCTTCATGTGTGGAGTCGTTCTCCTGACATGCTGAAGGCTCCCGCCCACCTCGAGGGTCTGTGCGATTCGAAATGAGAAGTGTCTCGGTGGTAGTGTGCACACGGGGAAGCCAATTCCTCAGAGGCGCTTTGATGAGCCTGGATCAACAGAGAATCAGACCGGACGAGGTTGTCGTCGTACACAGACCTCCGAGGACGGTCATCGAACCTTTCTTGGAAGGATTAGCTCTAAACGTGGTTATGGTTCAACAAACAACAGGTTACTTCACTCACGCCCTCAACCTCGGCATGCATGCGTCGTCAGGGGACCTAGTTCTGTTTCTTGACGACGATGCGAGGGCCCCTCTGAGTTGGGTCATGGGTTATCTGGAGTGGTTCGAGGCATCACCAAGTGACGTCGCATGTTATTCGAGCGATGTCATCCTCGTGGACCCTGTCACTCGCAAATGTCTGCCATCACCTGACACAAGAGCTCACGTGGCCTTGTATCGTCGTCTCATTAGACCCTTGAGCCACCCTCCGCTTGAGATGCTAAGAGCTTACACTCATGGGATATATCTTGACAAGAGATTACGAGGGGCCTCCGGTACCTATGTACCTGGCAAATTATGTCGATCTCTGCCTTACCGCGGCACAAACATGGGCTTCCTCAAGAACGGAACTGAAGATGCAGAGTTCCCAGAGCATCAGGATCTAAAGAGAGGATTTGGAAATGAGCAATTTATAGGATTACAACTCGTCCTTGATGACTTCACTGTAGTCTATAGTCCAGGCAACCCCGTGGTTCACATAAATCATGGCAGTACCTCGAGAGGCGTTTCCGCAGGTGAACGGCGGCGAGAAGGAAAAGTCCTCCGCTACTTGATGGCAGAACTCCTAAGAACAAGGGGGCTGAAATCTTAGAAAATGGGGAGCGGAACACGGGTCAATGCTTGAGACCTTTTCTGAGTTACCATTGCAACTGATTCCCTCCAGACGCAAATGTGGTAAAGTAGGCCAACTCACTGAACAACGCGCTGAACAAATGGGTAGCAGAAGCTGAGCCATAACTTGAGGGTGACCTTAGTTGGCGTAATGGTCTCGAGCGCTGTCATTCTCACTTTCCTATACCTTCTTGCCATGATAGCGACTTCTTCCGCTGGACTATACGGCCTTCTGGAGCCCTTCGGGCCCCTCTCGCGAAATCCTTTGACTGCGATGCTTCTTTTTGCATCTATTTCATCCGCCTACCTCACAGCCGTATGGATTCAATCACATCGAGTCGAGCCCCGATTCCTACTTCTGATTGGGTGCGTGCTGGTTGGTGTAGCAATCGCATCCAAGTATCTTGTGCCGAGCTGGAGTGATTCATTCTACCAGACAAACTTTACCGATTCGATTTCACATATCACGGGCACGGGGTACGTGCTATTGACGGGTCACTCGTCAGTCGCAAATCCGGGTGCCTTCATTGCGTGGCAACCGGGCTTCTGGATAACCACGGCCGCTTTCATCGAGGTTGTGATGGGTACTCCTTCGAGCGCTTTTGCCTTGCCTTTCAGCCTTGCCTTGAAGTGGTCACCTGTAGTTAACGCTTTGATCTATTTGCCTGTGGTATTCTACCTAGAACGCAGCTACGGTCTTCGAAACCGAGCTTCAATCATCGCCCTAATCACCTTCTATGGTTTGGGCATTTTTAGCTACGGTATTTTCTACGAGCAGAGCCTCGCGTATCCTCTTTTTTGGCTCCTCTTGGCACTGCTTCCTGGCCTTCTGGAAAGAGCAGATACGCGGAGACTGATACTCTTGGCCGTTATCTCAGGGGCGCTAGTGATCACTCACCAAGTATATGGCGTTATGGCCGAAGTGGCTTTGTTGTCCGTCCTCGTGTTGAAGGTGGTGCCAAAGTTTCGCGGACTCGGCAAAGGAGTGGCGGCTGCTTCT
>JAKBSX010000705.1 GCA_021844725.1 Actinomycetes bacterium
ATGGTTGAGGAAGAAAAGGAAATTTCCACCTTTTGAAAGGATACGTGAAACTTCGTCAAGTGCGCCATCTAAATCATCAATGTGCTCAAATACAAGGCAGGCAATAACGGTATCGAACGAGGAGCTCGCAAGTGGAATGCGTGACGCCTCCGCCCGGATAATTGTCAGCTCCGCATCTCTCTCCCTTGCAACTGTGACTTGCTCCCAGGTTGGATCTATGCCGACAACGCTTTTAATACCTGGCGATCCTGACGCCACCCGCGCCAACTGACCCTCACCTGTTCCAATATCCAGGACCGATCTTGCTCCAGCTAAATTAGCACGCAAAAGAGGAATAATCTGTTCCTCGTATTCAGGATCTGCGCCATCCGTAAAGCCATCCTGCCACCATTTTGCGTTGTGCTCCCACAACTGGCTCGCGATGCCATCGAAATCCTCACTCAGCGGCGAGCCGTTATAGTCACTCATTATTTGAAAGGCTAAACGAATTTACTTGCCGCTCCGCCCGCTGGAACCATGAAGTATATCGAACACTGCACCTCCAATGTCCGGGGGCAACCAACCCAGACCCATAAGCTCCTCTTTGCTCGCCTGCTTAAGCCGTTTGATGCCTCCATACTGGGCAAGCAGTCTTTTGGTTCTAGCCGGTCCCATTCCCGCAACTGTAGAAAGGATGGAATTGGTCATGGCTTTGCTTCGGAGCTCCCGATGGTAGGTTATTGCAAATCTGTGTGCCTCATCACGCAGTTGCTGCAACAGGTACAACGCCTCAGACCCTCTGGGAATTCGGATCGGGTCTGACCTACCAACAACGAATACCTCTTCAAACTGTTTCGCCAGACCAATAAGAGTTACCTCTCCTAGGTGACCAGAGTCCATAAGTGCCTTATGTGCCATCGAAAGCTGGCCCTTTCCCCCATCCACCACTATCAGAGATGGGGGATATGCAAACCTCCGTTGAAGACCCTCCAAATCCGAATCAGCTCCAGTTTCTGAATGATTCAAATAAGCAAACCGTCTTGTCAACACTTCATACATGGCGGCAAAATCGTCATTCTGTGGCACATGGACCTTGAATCTGCGATAGTCGGACTTTTTCATCAGGCCATCTTCCATTACTACCATAGAACCGACATAGTTGCTGCCTTGAAGATGGCTCATGTCATAGCATTCGATCCTGAGCGGAGGAACATTCAGGTCAAGTTCATCTGCGAGAGACCTCAGGGCCCGCGCTCGTGAGTTATGGTCTGATGCCCGAGACAGCCTTGCCCTTTTGAATTCGATGGAAGCGTTGACCCCAACCGTTTCGAGTAACGCCCTTTTCTCACCCCTTTGAGGTACCCTTATATGCACTGAAGCACCTCGTAATCCCTTCAGCCACTCCTCAAGCAGGCCTGGATTGTCTGGTTCGATTGGAACAAGCACTTCAAGAGGTAGATCACTACTAGATTCCGAATAAAAATCCTCTAAAATCGTAGAAATCAACTCTGAATCGTTCGAGTCAATGACCTTGTCAATACGAAATCCCTTTCGACCGACCACTCGACCCTTCCGCACAAAAAATACCTGAACAAGAGCCTCGATTTCATCCTGAAATATCCCAAAGACGTCTGCGTTAAAACTTTCGCCCCCGACCATCTGCTGTTTGTCAATAGCTTTGCCAATTAGCTCCAACTGATCCCTGAATCTGGCGGCCTGCTCAAAGTTCAGCTCTGAGGCAGCGCCGGACATGCTGCTACGCAATCGTGAGATCACCTCCGAGGTATCTCCTTTTAGAAATCTCCCCAGATCCCCTACCAGCTGTTGATAATCCTGTCTCGACACCAGCGAGGCACATGGACCACTGCATCGTTCGATATGGTACAAGAGACACGGACGCTTCAACTTTTGATGCCGCAAAAATTTAGAATCACTACATGTCCGCACTGGAAAGGTACGCAACAACGAATCCAAAAGATCGCGAATTTCGCCTGCATGGGGGTATGGACCAAAATAGCGTACTCCGCGTTTCCTCTGCCCGCGCATCATCCCAACCCGGGGCCACTCCTGGTCGACGGTGATCGCTATAAAAGGGTAACTCTTATCATCTCTCAGTCGGATATTAAACCTGGGATGGTGACGTTGGATAAGATTATGCTCCAGTATTAAAGCTTCAACCTCATTCCTGACCACAATCCATTCCACCGAAACAGCCAGAGATACCATGGACGCAGTGCGGGGATGAAGATTTTCGATCGGTTGAAAGTAATTGGCTAATCGACTCCGGAGTGAAGTAGCTTTGCCGACATAAATTATCCTGCCGTCTTCGTCTCTAAACTGATATGACCCAGGTTCATTGGGAATCAACGAAGGCTTAATTTTAGATATCATTGGCAAAAGCTTCCAAGATCTGCCGTCTCCCTTACCATCAGAAGATATTTTCCGATCCGATTATTGATTTCCTCCCCACGGATAAATCCGGAGGATTCCTGAGAACCAGTTATGCTCATGCCACTCGTCCTTCAGAGAGTTGACGCTTCACTGGGCCGCTGTGCTCAGCCCTAATGGGCTTTTGCTGTGGTGTCCCTCTGCGTCCTGTGA
>JAKBSX010000706.1 GCA_021844725.1 Actinomycetes bacterium
TCTGCACCCCCTTGGGACGCGTCGGTTCTGATGGTGGATCCAGAATTTGAAGAAGTTACCAAAGGTATCGATATAAAGCACAGATTTGTTTTAGATAACATTCAGGACAAAGAGCTGTTTGCACCGTTGGCAGAGGGGGCAGAGCCACCAGTGCCATGGAATGCTGATGAGGACTTCACCTGCTCAATCAACTATACCTCTGGAACCACGGCGCGTCCCAAGGGGGTGCAGATGACCCATAGGAATGCCTGGATGAACGCTGTTATGTTTGGTTGGCATACAACTGTTACCGACCGGGATGTATTGCTGCATACGCTTCCTATGTTTCACTGTAACGGCTGGGGGATGCCTTATGCCGTAACGGCAATGGGTGGCAATCATGTCATTCAGCGCAAAATTGATGGTGAGAATATTCTCCAGAAGGTCGAAAACGAAGGAGTAACCATTCTGTGTGGAGCGCCGGCGGTATGGGCAAGCGTTTTAGATGCTGCTACAAAGAGAAACGAAATCGGAATAGCTCTCCCGGGAAGGGATCTCGTTCGAGTGGTTGCAGCCGGTGCTCCGCCACCGTCTCGAACTATTGAGAGGATACAGCAAGAACTGGGCTGGGAATTTATCCAGCTCTACGGACTAACCGAAACATCTCCCCTTTTGACCATTAACCGGTCAACCAAGGAATGGGACAACCTCGACATCGTGGAAAAGTCCAAGCGTCTCAGCATGGCAGGTGTTCCGGCGGTTGGTATCGAGATTTGCTGCGATGACAGTGGCGAGGTTTTGGCAAGAGGTAACCATGTGTTTGCAGGGTATTGGGAAAACCCCGAGGCAACCGCTTCTGCGCTCGAGGGAGGCTGGTTCCACACCGGCGACGGTGGCCATTTGGAGGGACCTTATGTAGTTATTTCGGATCGCAAAAAGGATGTAATCATTTCTGGAGGAGAGAATGTCTCATCAATTGAAGTGGAAGATGTTCTTTACCAGCATCCGGCGGTTGCGGAAGTTGCTGTAATTGGAGTTCCAGATGAGAAGTGGGGCGAGACGGTAAAAGCTTTAGTAGTTCTCCGGCCAAATATGGAAGCTACTGAAGAGGAACTTCGGTCATTTTGCAAGGAGCGGATGGCTGGCTACAAGTGCCCAACCTCGATCGAATTTCGCGACGGGTTAGCTCGGACGGCAACTGGAAAATTGCAAAAATTCAAGCTGAGGGAACCTTATTGGAAGGGAATGGACCGCAAGATCAATTAGCGGGTTAGTCCAAGCCTAGACCTTTGAGATCAGCTTGAATACCTCAGACAGCTGGTTGGCGGGGGCTAGCTGATTTGATGTCATTCGATCCCTAAGCCTTTGTTCGAATGCTGCCATTTGTGATGGGTCGTCGAGTTCGCTGACTCCCATGGTGGTTTCGTACTGGCTGGCGTGACATTTAAGAGCAGCTAATTTTGCTGAAAATACCTCTTCAAGAATGGTTTCCACATGATCTGGTTCGTCGGCTTCCCACAGCAGTATTTTGGATGGTCTGTGGGGCTGACCCAATTCAGGGAAGAACAGAGGGTCTCTAGCTGCCACAACTCCATCTGTGGCTAAAAACCCTGCATTGCGATGGTCAGGGTGCAGCCTGTATCTTTTCCACGGATCATGGGCAAGGAGTATTTCCGGCCTGGTTTCACGGATGGCCTTTACCACCTGGGCTCTCTGGGTCATCCCTGATTCCAGTTCGCCATCGGTCCATCCAAGGAAGATTACCGGCGAAGTGCCCCCTAGAGTTTTTGCCGCTTCGGTTTGTTCAATTTGTCTCCGAGCTGCGAGTGCATTGCCGTCAACGTGCGGGTCCCATGTTCCTTTAGACCCATCAGTGCACACCAAGTGGAAAATTTGACAACCTTGTGCCGCCCATTTGGCTAAAGTTCCCCCGCATCCAAATTCTATGTCATCCGGATGTGCTCCAATTGCCAGAGCCCGCTTGGGAACAGAAAGATCTGAAGAAACTTGATTTAAATCTGTTGCCAGATAGGTTGACATTTCGATCTCCTTGACGTGGTTGTACGGCACACGAGTTTCTAGACTAGTTCGGCCTAAGACCTTCTTTATCTACTCACTTAGTCGATTTGATTTATGCTCATCATCAACAGCAACAGATTTTCTGTTCCAGTTCAATTTGGAGGTGATCTGATCAAGGTCTTCGGGCATGTCTATGTCGATCATCAAACTCGGATCCTCGACCAGTGAAACTTGCAGGTTGTTGAGACGTGCTTGTTGGATGTGTTTTTCCAGTGAACCAAATCCGTAGGAAAAGATGAACTTGGTCCCAGTTGGGATCGATAGCACGTTGGTTCCACTTCTATGTCGGTCCGGCACGATGACGGCAGAGAGATCCTGCTTTAGGCATGTAAGGTCTCTAGCTAGCGGCAAGTCGCCGTGAGCCACAGTAAGGTGGGAAATTCCAAATTCGAAAGAGGCCTTGTAGAGGTTGTTTATAATTTGGTTCAAGGTGCTGCCTGGATCAGGGAGACAAAATTTTCCTCTTTCTAGGGCAAACGACTGTACCTGAGGATCTGAACTGATCACAATGGTTGG
>JAKBSX010000707.1 GCA_021844725.1 Actinomycetes bacterium
CAATTCCTCCGGGATGTACATACCGAGGGAAGAGAGAGGAGAGCGAAAGATGTATGAGAGTTCGGAAGAGAAACCCAAATACACGGAGAGGCATCACTATATCCCTTAGCTTACCGATAACGAACCAGGCGACCGGTCCAAAGACATTTGAGCTATGTTTGGACAGTCGCACGTAACGAAAAATTGCGGTTCATTGTAAAGGGAGGATACGGAGATGAGATTCAGAAGAACAATATGGGTAGCCTCAGCACTGCTGTTCGCTTCGGTATTACAAGCAAAGGCACAAGAGTCCTATGGTTCCACAATAGGGAATTTTTTGAATATTCCCGTTTCGCCGCAGATGCTTGCCATGGGGGACGCAGGCGTTTCTGTTTTGTCAAAGAGTGTGGCATCGATGATTGACAACCCAGCGGAACTTGGTATTCGGAGTCTAACTGATAGTCTTAATGTCGGAACCAGCCTGTTTTTCCATGATTCCAACACCTCTCGTGACGGCCTATATTATAGGGATGAGTCTGCAGCGAATGCCGCCGTGTCGTATGAAACTCGAGTTAATTCCTTATGGCACAACTTACCCTTCAGGGTCGGAATTGGGATAGGATATTCATATCAGGAATTTACCTTTCATCCGACTTTGGATTCCCCAGAACCTGTGGGATACGAAACCGACTACGCAAACACTTTATTTGTAGGGCTGGGCCTCCATTACTTTCTGAGGTTGGGACTTGGATATTCCTTGGAATTGGTCAACAATGAGAATCGAGCGGCACGTCCAAAGATAGATGAGTTAGCAGAAAACTTTGGGACAATCCTTCAGGTACCCGTTCTTCACTTATTGTGGGCAAAACGTCGAATTGTCGTAGGTAAGGACGTCGAGCCAATTCTCAATATCGCTGCGGGATACGCTTTGCGAAACGTCGGCGGGTATGTTATTAAAACGCCAACTTATGAATTACCCCTCGCGCGTCAGGCGCTACTCGGATGGAACTGGGAGCTTGGTTTCAGGTCAAAAGTGAAGGGGTACAGCTGGAAGTGGTTCTCCTTTACATGGACGAGACAAGCGATAGACTCACCGATCAAACTCGATTCCGCTTTTGTAGGCGGTCCAAGTGATGTCTCGAATTGGAACTACTTCGAGTCTTATCGCGGCGGGTTAGGCGATTTCAGTCCATGGAGCAACCTGATTCTCGGAAAAGGAAGTCTGACACAGGTGACAAGCAGAGGCTGGCAGATAGGGTTCGCAGGATTCTTTTACTTGCGCGGGGGCGCAATCACGGGTTCGCGCCAGCCGACATACGGCACTTCTGGATGGGGAGTTAGCGCCGAAGGCCTCGTAAAACTCATGGTGTATTTACACCAACTGAACCCCAAGGCGACATTTACGCAATTCATGCTGCGGCATTTAGATATAGAGTTCGATTACAGCGAGGCCGATGGAGGGATATTCGCAGGCAAGCCTTTCGAGAGTCTGGATCTGGTATTGCGGTGACAACTGCAAATAACAAATATCATGGGAGCCAAATTGAGTTTGGTACAAGGGCACACAGGCGTTAGTCTTCCCAGTTGAGCAAATCAGACAGCACGGATGATATGCGAGAGAGGAGGTGAGATACTAAAAACATAAAGGGGGATATGGAACAGGTTTGGGCGGGGCCCTGCGTGTCCCGCCGTGCAGATGTGAAAGTCTTTAATGACTAAGATGGAGAAAGGACAAAGAAGATGATCCTTCTAAAGAACTGCTTAATCGCGCTGTGCACGCTTCTGGTGGTCACTACAGCTGCCCATGCGCAATCGCAATCTCCCACGAACGTTGTCGTGGACGGAAACTCCGGCAACAAAAGTGAAACATCCATCGTCGTGGATCCTAACAACCCTGAACACCTTATGGCCACGTGGAACGATTTCACTAACGGTACAACTTCTAAGCCTGGGTGGGCGTTCTCGACCGATGGAGGCACTAGTTGGTACACAAAGGGGACGATAACCCCCAGTACCACATATTCTTATGGATTCGATCCCTCTTGTGCAATTGGAAGAGATGGAAATGAATATTACGCATACGTTGCTACCCCAAGCTCTGGCAGCCACGGCCCTGTCGACCTATCGGTCTCGACAAACGACGGCCAGAGTTGGCACACCCAACAGGTGAGTGCCTCCTCTTCTGATCACGATAAACCTTACATAGCTGTTGACACTACGACGGGCAACGACAGTGGAAATGTCTATGTCGCGTATCAGTCAAGCTACATTCAACAAAATGACCCAAACAACCCCGACATTTACATAATGCTTTCTACCTCGCCTGCTGGAGGGAGCAACTGGACGCGGGCGGTAGTAGATGATGTAGATGTGAATAGTTCACAGGACAATACTATAAATATGGCTGATCCTAGCGTTGGTCCTCATGGCACTGTCTACGTCGCCCATTATGTTGGTACGGGGACAAGTGATGGCCCTGCCGAAATACGCGTCGCAAAGTCTACCAGCGGCGGTGCGAACTTCAAGGTTATATACACCTTTTCCATATCCGGCGCTTATCAAAATTATTATGGTTTGGCTTCGGGTGTCTTC
>JAKBSX010000708.1 GCA_021844725.1 Actinomycetes bacterium
CGAAAATCCGGTAACCATTATTCAGGAGATACTTTCCGGGATGAACAAGGGTGCCCTAAGCGTGCTGGGTGATTCATCACAGGTATTAGTCAAAGCGGATCGCCGGGAGGCGATCGAGCTTGCTCTTTCAATGGCAAATCCAAACGATGTGGTGCTGATTGCCGGAAAAGGGCATGAGACTCGCCAGACCATTGGCCAGACAGAGGTGGAGTTTTCCGACCAGACAGTTACCCGCGAATTGCTTCGCTCGTTTCGGAGCGGCAGCCAGTGATAGCTATTTTTGTAGCGGGGGGATTTGCTTTATTATGCGCGGCCTTAGCGACTCCTCTTCTGATCAAGACGCTGCGCCTCAGGGGAATTGGCCAGCAAATCCGGGAAGATGGACCGCAGCGTCACGTGGCCAAGGCGGGGACTCCAACTATGGGTGGAGTGGCCATCGTGGGAGCCATTGTGGTTGGATATTTTGCGGCTCACCTGCGTCTTGGTGCTCCAATCACCAGCGAGGGAATTCTTGTTTTAATCTCTATAGTCGGATTCGGCCTGGTGGGCTTTTTAGATGACTTGATTAAGGTTCGCCATCATCGGTCCTTGGGTCTGACTAAGTCTGGAAAGCTCGGTGGACAGATTCTTGTTGCACTAATAGTTGCACTTGGATCGCGATACTGGGCGCATCTTCCTACATCTATTACGTTTGTCCGCAGTGGAGCCCTTGACATACATTTCCCTACAGCAGTGTGGGTGATTTTTGCTGTCCTTGTCATAATAGGTGCTTCTAACGCGGTTAATTTATCTGACGGTTTGGATGGGTTAGCAGCAGGATCCTCAATTTTTGCTTTCTCCATAATGGGTATCATTGGGTACTGGCAATTTAGGCATTTTTCGGTTTACGGAGTAGGTTCCGGCCTTGACCTGGCGATAATGGCTGTGGCAATAACTGGGGCATGCGCCGGATTTTTATGGTGGAATGCCCCCCCTGCCAGAATATTTATGGGCGACACGGGTTCGCTGGCGCTTGGAGCCGGCTTGGGAGCCTTGGGCCTCGAGATGCATCTTGACCTGCTGCTGCCCATTATTGCTGGTTTGTTTGTGATAATAACCCTGTCGGTCGTTATCCAGGTTGCGAGCTTTCGCCTTTTTCATCGTCGCGTGTTCCGGATGGCCCCACTTCATCATCACTTCGAATTATTGGGCTGGCCGGAGACAACTGTGATAATAAGGTTTTGGATTCTGGCCGGCCTTTTCACAGCCGTGGCATTAGGTCTTTTTTATGCAGACTTTCTCTCTCTTGGCCAGGTGGTTAAATGAGTAAAGTTTCCTATGCCGGTGCCAAAGCGGTCGTGGTTGGCTATGGGCTAACTGGTAAAGCGGTTAGTTCATTTCTAAAGAATCACGGAAGCCAGGTGCTGGTATTTGATGACAATCCAGGTTTGTCTCATGGCGGCGGTGATATGGAAGTGCGTAAGGTAGGGGATGATTTTCGCAGGATTTTGTCTGAAGCGGATTTGATTGTGGTATCTCCGGGAGTCCCAAGATCACACCAGGTGTATTCATCTGATGTGGAGCCGATATCTGAGCTGGAGCTAGCGTATAGAAGTTGCGATATTCCAATGGTGGCAGTTACCGGTACCAATGGAAAGACTACAGTGACCACTCAGGTGACCCAAATGCTTTTATTAGCTGGCTACAGGGCGGCGGCAGTGGGAAATGTATGTCAAGGGCTGCACTTCGGACAAACGTAATAGATGTAGGAAGATGCGCCCAGTATCGCGATCCAAGTGCAACTATTAGTGCAACAAGAATCTGTCCGCCTAGCTTTCCAGACTTAGTCAGACCCAAGGAACGATGATGGCGAACCTTAATCAAGTCATCCAAAAAGCCCACTAGGCCGAATCCGACTATAGAGATTAAAACAAGAATTCCCTCACTGGTGATTGGAGCACCGAGACGCAGGTGAGCCGCAAAATATCCAACCACAATGGCTCCCACGATGGCCACTCCACCCATAGTTGGAGTCCCTGCCTTGGCCACGTGACGCTGCGGTCCATCTTCCCGGATTTGTTGGCCAATTCCCCTAAGGCGTAGCGTCTTGATCAGAAGAGGAGTCGCTAAGGCCGCGCATAATAAAGCAAATCCCCCGGCTACAAAAATAGCTATCACTGGCTGCCGCTCCGAAACGAGCGAAGCAATTCGCGGGTAACTGTCTGGTCGGAAAACTCAACCTCTGTCTGGCCAATGGTCTGGCGAGTCTCATGCCCTTTTCCGGCAATCAGCACCACATCTTTTGGATTTGCTATTGAAAGAGCAAGCTCGATCGCCTCCCGGCGATCCGCTTTGACTAACACCTGTGATGAATCACCCAGCACGCTTAGGGCACCCTTGTTCATCCCGGAAAGTATCTCCTGAATAATGGTTACCGGATTTTCGCTCCTGGGATTGTCGGACGTGAGTACCGTGATATCAGCAAGACTCTCGGCAACCTCGCCCATCAGAGGACGTTTTCTCCGGTCCCGATCACCTCCGCAGCCAAATACCACTATCACGCGTCCGCCATTTGGTACCATAACCCGG
>JAKBSX010000709.1 GCA_021844725.1 Actinomycetes bacterium
TTGGCATCAATTACTGATGCCAATGAGTCAACCCACTCTTCGGTTTCCTGGGGGTCAGTATCTGGCAATTGATGAGAAAATCCGTCGAATATCACTTTCTTCTACACTTCCACTTTTAGATGTCTAAATTTTCTTGCATGACCAAGTGCGCAACCTTGTCTGATGCATCTAATAGATACTTTAGGCACACTTTGCTCGTATGTTATATCAGTTGGCTGGATTGGTACCTATATCTTAACACTTCCCCTTGTGGGGCACAATCGGAGCAGTAGTTTTGGCAAAAAGCGAAATTAGATGCAGGGTGTTCTTTAGGACCAGGCAGAGTATAGGTAATGACTTTAGTTATATATACAGATGGGGCATGTTTCGGTAACCCCGGACCGGGAGGCTGGGCCTGGGTTCGGGAAGATGGCGTTTGGGGAAGTGGATACGAAATACACACCACTAATCAAAGAATGGAAACCATGGCCGTGTTGCAGGCGCTGCAGCAACACCCGGGGGAAGTGGAAATCTATTCTGATTCTGCATATGTGGTGAACTGTTTCCTCAATAGCTGGTGGAAGGGGTGGGAGGCTAAGGGTTGGAAGAATGCGAAAGGAGCAGCGGTGGCAAATCAGGACATCTGGCGGCCATTAATTGCACTGTACAAGGCTCGCGAAGGGGTGACATTCAAAAAGGTGAAAGGTCATTCCGGTGTGCCACTTAACGAACGAGCGGATCAGCTGGCCAATGAGCAGGCTGCAATTGCTTCGAAGATGGTCGATCCCAGAAAGGGTCAATCGACACTGTTTTAATATTTGATAAGCATGGGTTACACCTTTGGTTGATCCAAAGCATGAGATTGCCCTACGAAGTGCTCACTTAGAGCATCTGGATGCTCTAGTTTGGTGCCATGGAGATTAAAAGTATTTCAGCCTTTATTACCGGTGGAGCCTCTGGCATAGGAGCCGCCACAGCACGGTTTTTATTATCCAAAGGTGCGCACGTCACAGTTATGGATGCTAATTCCGAAAGACTTTCAGCGGTATTGGCAGAATTCGGAGAACGGGCAAATGGATTTGCCGGGGACGTCACAAATCCAGGCGACGTCAATTCAGCTCTGGAAGCGGCAACGACATGGCCTTTGCCGCTTAGGGTGGCAATTAACTGTGCAGGTATCGGTCACGCCGATCGAATCCTGCAGAAGGATGGCTCGCCTCATAGTCTTGAAACTTTTGAGCGGGTTATTCGGGTAAATCTGATTGGAACATTCAACGTTCTGAGGCTTTCCTCTGGTGTGATCTCAAGGATGCCAGTCCTTGAAGGCGGTGAGCGTGGAGTGATTATTAACACAGCTTCAATTGCGGCTTTTGATGGACAGATCGGACAGGCTGCCTACGCCTCGTCGAAAGGAGCAGTAGTATCACTCACGCTTCCGGCAGCTCGGGATTTAGCTGGTGTAGGAATCCGTGTTGCATGTATTGCGCCAGGTATCATTGACACTCCGTTATTGGGACAATTGCCGGGCGAAGTAAGGGACAGACTTGCCCGAGAGGTTCCCTTTCCTAAAAGATTGGGATTGCCGGAGGATTACGCGGTAGTAGCCGAAATGATAATCAGGAGCAGCTATATAAACGGTGAAGTGATTCGAGTTGATGGTGCCCTCAGGATGTCCCCTAAGTAAGACTGGGTCAATGCTACTGAATTAAACTTTCAACATGTCTATGCTAAGAGAATGAAATACGTTGAAGTTGCAGGTGTCAAGGTTTCGGCTATCGGTTTGGGTACCTGGCAATTTGGTTCAGTAGAATGGGGATACGGACCAGAATACTCCGAATCTACCGCACGGATCCTTGTCAGAAGGGCACTCGAGCTCGGAGTGAATCTGATTGACACCGCGGAATTTTACGGTTTTGGAAAATCTGAGAGCGTGGTCGGTAATGCAATAGAAGGTCTGCGTGATCAAGTTTTTGTAGCTACAAAACTGTTTCCGATACTTCCATTACGTTCGGTGGTCGTCTCTAGAGCCAAAGCTAGTGCCAGGAGACTTCAAATCGACGAAATTGACCTGTACCAACTCCATTGGCCGAATCCACTGGTGCCGATCACGGAGACCGTAAAGGGACTCAAGGATCTAACTGCCCAGGGACTGGTTCGTCAGATAGGCGTTTCAAACTATTCGCTTAGCCAGTGGCGTGCTGCTGAAGAGGCATTGGGTGCTTCGATAGTCTCTAATCAGGTGCATTTTTCGCTGCTGACGCGTGGACCGGAGAAGGAGCTACTCCCTTATGCCCAGGCGAACGACAGGCTGATAATAGCTTATTCTCCGTTGGAGCAGGGTGTTCTAAGCGGGAAGTATAACGCAAAAAACCGCCCTGGAAAAATGAGGGCATTGAGGAAGTATTTTTTACCAACAAATCTGAATAGACTGCGCCCTTTATTGGAAGAGTTGAAAAGGGTGGCAGATTCCCATCAAGCCTCAGTGGCCCAGATTTCTCTGGCTTGGCTGATATCGAAGCCCAACGTTGTGGCAATACCCGGAGCGGCCACGGTTGCACAGCTTGAATCGAATGTTGCAGCTGCAGATA
>JAKBSX010000710.1 GCA_021844725.1 Actinomycetes bacterium
GATTCAATATCGGTTGGTATCGACGCACCTTCAATTTGCCGACTTCCGACGATGGAAAGATCCTGAGTTTAGAGATGGACGGGGTGTTCCGCAATTCACTGGTGTGGCTCAATGGACATTGCCTCGGACGGCATGTAAGTGGTTACACAAGTTTTTCCTATGACCTGACCCCCTACGCTATCACGGGCGGTAAAAACACGCTGGTCGTTCGAGTCGATGCGAGTCGAAGCACGGGATGGTTCTACGAAGGCGGCGGGATATACCGCCATGTGTGGCTGGTTAAAACCAACCCATTGCATATCGCTCGTTGGGGGACCTATGTAGTCAGCAAATTCCTCAATGACGGCAATGCCCAGCTATCCATTGAAACCACCGTGCGCAACGAAGGTAAGCAGGCCGAGGTTGTACGCATCACTTCGACTGTATTGGACTCGAATGGCCAGAGAGTTGCAGAAGTAGGGGAAGAAATCCCCCGCATCGTAGAAGGTCAGGAACAAGTTGTGCACCAAAAAGTGTTGGTGCGATCGCCACAGTTTTGGTCTGTGGATACGCCGGTCATGTATAGTCTTGTGTCCCGTGTAACCGGAGAAGGCAAGCTGTTCGACGAATATTATACGCCGTTCGGGATTCGTACCCTTCACTTTGACCCAGAGCGTGGGTTCTTTCTAAATGGCAAGCATGTTTCGTTGAAAGGAACCTGCAATCACCAGGACCATGCCGGACTTGGGGTGGCACTTCCGGATAGAGTGCAATGGTTTCGCATTGAGAGACTCAAAGAGATTGGTAGTAATGCCTACCGAACGTCACACAATCCCCCAACGCCGGAGTTGCTCGATGCTTGCGATCATCTGGGCATGCTGGTGATGGACGAAAATCGCAACATGGGTACGACCCCGGAAATGCTGGATGATCTAAAGTCAATGATCATGCGAGACCGCAACCATCCCAGCGTTTTCATTTGGTCTTTGGGAAATGAAGAAGGACATCTCCAAGGCGATGATGTGATCGGAGTCGAAATCGTCAAGACCATGACGAACGTCGTTCGTGGTCTAGATTTCAGCCGTTTAACGACCGTGGCGATCAGCAGGCATTGGGGAGAAGGGTTTTCACGTGTCATTGAAGTTATGGGCTATAACTACTGGCGGCAAGGAAATGTCGACAAGTATCATGAGGACTTTTATTGTCGGCCTTCCCTTTCCACCGAGGATGTAAGCGCCTTGGCAACGCGAGGTTATTATGGAGAGCAAAAAAATGGATACTGCCCCGCTTACGATGTAATTAACGAGCCCGGAACGTATCGGGACACGGTTGAGCACACAATTCAATATTATGCGAGCCGTCCTTTCATTGCAGGATTCTTTGCGTGGACAGGATTCGACTATCGCGGTGAGCCTTCTCCATTTGGGTGGCCGCAAATTAGCTCGAATTATGGCACCCTCGACACCTGTGGATTTCTGAAAGATAACGCATACCTTTACCAGGCGTGGTGGGGCGCAAAGCCAGTACTTCACATTTTTCCCCACTGGAACTGGACAGGGAAAGAAGGGAAACCTATTTGCGTGTGGGCGGAAAGTAACTGCGATGAGGTCGAGCTATTCCTCAATGGTCGAAGTCTAGGGAGAAAGGCGATGCCCAGGTATGGACACTTGGAATGGCAGGTAGCTTATACGCCTGGCACACTCACGGGCAAGGGCTACAAACAGGGTAAGGAGATATTGAGAAAACAGATCGAGACGACAGGTGCGCCCGCTGGCATTCAGCTCATACCTCACCGTAAAACTCTCCATGGCGATGGCGAAGACGTCAGCTTAGTTACGGTGCAAGTGACTGATGCCCAGGGCCGCATTGTTCCAGATGCCAATAATATGGTTGATTTCCAGATCGACGGAGGCAGGATTATTGGAGTGGGAAATGGCGATCCTGTCTGTCATGAACCCGATCAAGCCGAACGGCGCAGTGTTTTCAATGGACTAGCGCAGGTGATAGTGCAGGCGCCTCGTAATGCGGCAAAAATCATCCTGACTGCCAAATCTGCCAATTTGGAGACCTCGTCGCTCGTCATCGATGTAGATAGCAGAGGGCCGCGTCCCTCGGTGCCTTAACAGATGGAATGAGAAGGAAGTGAGAGTACCGTGTCCTTTCGGCAAGCCTGCGTAGCAGCAAAATAAACGAGGAAATTTTGAACGCGGGTGCCTGAGCGAGCAGAAAATCGGCACCGCCGATGGAGGGGACAGTTATGTTTCTGCTTGCAGCATGACACGATAATTTTAGTGCATCCACGTTGCGGGGCTTGCCGCAGTTGTTTGTCGTGCCATTGCAGCTCGGTAAGATAGTCGAAGGGATTTGCGTCATTCAGTTCGCAGGTATGTATCAGGGCCATGAATAGATCGCCGACCGGGGCACCGTGCAGGGTTTTATAAAACAGCGCGTTTTTCGATGCAGATCGTACGACAACGAACCCGTTTGAAAAACGAGATCCACGCCGTCCTGTCCGCAAATCCATACTGCACGGCCATCTTCACTGGCCGAGTTTTCCTCTGAAACACTGGCCTGGCTCTCACGAGTT
>JAKBSX010000711.1 GCA_021844725.1 Actinomycetes bacterium
TGAATGTTCTTCACTACGTATGATCAGGAGACAAAGACGTCAGCAGGCTTACCATGGGCTGGAAACTTAAGACGAAGTCGCTGAATGTTGAAGGAATTTGTCGCAAGGCCTTCTGTATTGCATACGGGATAGGGCATACCACGCTTACGGAGATTTGCTCGGAAATTAAGGTACTGAATCAGTGTAACAAATTGAAGATCGCTCTGAAAGAGCTTAGGCAAATACTAGTGTAACAGTTGCCCCCCTGTCAGATAAGACGACTCATTCTTCATTGAGCATATCCGGTGCGCGTGCCTTGGCAGTAAAGCACGGAATCGCCTTATCGAATGAACAAGCTGCGATGATGATTACCCCTAATGGGGAGAAACATTTAAGCGCGTATGTATGGATGAAAGAGACGTTTAAATTAATTGGGGATGTACAGCCAAACAAGCAGGAGATCCACTTGGAGGCGATGGGTGAGTCTGCATGCTTCTCATCAAATCGCTTTTTTTAAGTTACACTAGATAAATTAGAATTATACAACGAGTTCAGTGAATATTGCAAAGGGTTCAACATGGAGCCCCTTCACAGAACTAAATTCCTCGCATTATGGGATGGAAGCTTTGCCCATGTCAAGGTTAGAGAGTACAAAAATGTATGTGGCAAGTGCCAAGAATGCGCTGAACTATCCATTTTGCGGAGTTCGTTCAGAGATTCGGGTCGCCGTCGTGAAACTACACAACTCCATGCATTCCACCGGGCAACTTACATGGGGGAGAGAGCAGTTTACTACCAGCATCAAAAGGATGCCAGAGAGTTTCCCGATCAGTATTGTTCGATCATATACGACGGTATGGCCCAAAGCCATACGATTCTACCTTGGGAAAAGAACCTTCATATGTCCTCGCATACAATTGATCAGCATCTTCAAGGTGTCATTCAACACGGGCAGTGGACCAATATATATAGATCGTTTGGGAACATCGGTGGAGGAGCCAATCTTGCGATCCATGTACTACTGCTTGATCTTCATCATCGTTTCGAGAGGGACGGTAGGCTACCGCATACCATCTACATGAGAAATGATGGCGGGAGTGAGAATTCAAATAAAACATTCTTGGCGATTTGCGAGCTTTTAGTGGCAACAAGAATCTGTCAGACAGTATTCGTAACTCGACTGCCAGTAGGGCATACACATGAGGATATAGATGGCGTCTTTTCTCGAATTTGGACGGCTATGCGAACAGAATCTGCTATTTCTCCGCAAGACTATATGCGAGAAGTAAAGAAAGCTTTAAGCTCGAAAGAAGGTGATAAGGTGAAGAAAGCGATATTTAAGTTTATTGATTTGTACTGCGTTCCTGACTATAAAGCTTTTATGGAACCTCACATGGATTCAAAATTCGGAAGATGCTTTAAAGAACAGTGGACGCAACTTTGTTTCCGTTTTAGAGCAGTCGACCCGTCCGATTATTTTCCGAATGGCGTTGAAATGCATTACAGGCATGGACTTCATTTATTCTATATTTCACGTTCAAAATTCATCTCGTAGGGCATATGCTCAGGACGAAGTATTCGAGATAATTGATAGCGACAAATGGGAATGTGGCAAAGGAGCGAGAAAGTGCTTGGTTCAGTGGTTTCCTGAAGGGCGTGGAAAATATCTCCTGCGTAGTCTTCCTAGAGGAAAAGTCCCTGGTGCACCTTTCATTCCAGGCTCAAGAGAAGCTATTGAATCAGCCGTCAGGTCTATAACAAATATTTTCGATAATATTAAGTACCCCGGTCAATCGACGAAATATAATGAATGGTTGTCCAAAATGCCTCGTAATGATAACGTTCATGATCATATCAGCTTAAACGGTCTATTTGTTCCATTCGAAAAACGCCTGTTTGGTGATGATATAAATCGTTTGATCAACGATCCGAACGATCAGCTGATTGATGCGCCAATGGATGCATTCGATTGCGCGAAACTTATTCCAACAGTTCGAACAACAGATTGTGTTCTTTGGAGTGGTAGAGACGGTGATGAGGGGAAGGCGTCCAATTACGCTAGGGAAGATATTGAGACTGGTCTACCCGCATTAGATTGCAAACCAAACGCGGCATCGAGGAGAGCGATGGGGCGTAAGCGCAAGAGGGAACAAGTATCAAAAATTAAAGATGGGGATAAGATATTTATCAATCTGTCCGCGTGGCCTGAGTACGAAGATGAATGGCCTTATGCTTCTCCCAAAGAAACGACTTACGTAGTTGGCGTTTATGGAAAAACTGTCGTTAAACGAGGGCAACATTTGCGCAAGATGTGCGTTCCTGTTTTTGAATTTAATTATGAAGTAGATGACGAGTGGATCCAAGATTATGGATTGGTATACGATTTACCGATTCAAGGTAAGCCATAGTATTGATTTTTATACTTGATACTGATGATTTATCGTTATAGGTACAGTAGTAACTGCTGAGATGTATGCACAGGCTGAGTTAAAAAAGTAAGTTAAAGCGCTAAATTAAACTGTTTCCCAAAAGTGAAGATTGTTCTACAAAAGAACCGAACAATGCGCTAGAGTCACAGCCCTGTTCG
>JAKBSX010000032.1 GCA_021844725.1 Actinomycetes bacterium
TCTCTGGCTGCTTGAGCATTATGGAGTGACAGAGGAAGAAGACAATACTTACCTCGACATCCTAGAATATCGGCTAGACAATGGGTTCACTGAACTTTCGTCTGTTTACATGTTGGACGCAGATGAGCAAGCCCGCATCATGGAGTTCATACACGATGATGTAGCCGTATGCGCGTTCTTGGCTGCGCTGCTTCAGAAATATAAAAGCAACTCGGTGCTCTATACCCATTGACCCACTTGGTTTCGTAGCAGCCCAGAACCAGTTCAACGCTGCAGTGCGACCTCAGGACGTCGCCACATCCTTGCTAAGCCCGATAACACAAGAAGAGACGCTGAGGGGATCAAACATAATGAGCTATCGTGGTAAGGATTTTTGGGCTGGTTATTGGTAGCTAAAATCCTGGCAGTAATACGTCGTTATGTTTGCGAAACGAGATGGTGAGTTTCTAAGAATTTAGACTTTCGCTCGTGTGGGTCGGTGGGGGCGTTGGATTGTCACAGTACCCAGCACGTAGAGACCTTTGGAATCAAGGAATTTAGATTCGCGCCCTCTCATGAAAGAAGTTGTTAGACCTTGTGGCTGTTTCAGCGCTGTCGGAATGCATTCTCGCTTCCTCCAGCGTTCCCCCCACTTGAGCGTTAACCTTCTTGATGATGGAGGATCTCGCTTCAAGTCAGCAGAGGTCGGCTGATCAGGTTTGACTCTAGAGCGGTACCATAATTTATTTTGCGCTGTTTGAGCCTTTAACCTTTAGCTCTGTGAACTTGGCCGCTATCGTTGGGTTTCCTTTGGTTAGTTTCTTGATGGTCAAGTCGTCCAACTGTTTCGAAGGCAGCCATTTTAAAATTGACTGTCACAGGGCTTCTGTACACTCCCAAAAGCTCGACTCCACTTTATTGGCAGGCCTTGGTTACTTGCTATTTGCCAATATAGGCAAGCCAGCATGCACTTTATAATGCTCAAGTTCCAAGGAGGACTAGTTGATGGGTTGGTTTAAAAAGCACAAGCTAATATCTGGACTTATAGTCATAGTTGTATTTATTGCACTAATAGCTAATAATGGAAATAAAGCTAGATCGGTATCTACAACTGCCTCTAATTCCGTTCAGGATACTGCAACTACGACTACGTCAGCAATAGGTTCTACAACCGCTAAGAGCAGCAGTTCAACTTCGGCACCACCAACGAGTAGTGCTCTAGCATCCACAATTACCACTACGTTGGCAACAGGTTCGACAACCGCCAAGAGCAGCAGTTCGACTTCGGCACCGCCAACGAGTAGTGCTCATGTAGCTACGACTACGACTACGCCGGCTTCGACGACAACAACGGTGGCGGCGACGACAAGCAATTGGTACGACACGACTTATGGCACCTTCAAACCTGTTACTGTTTCCGGAAGCAGTGACGGCGTAATTACCCTTCCATCAGCTGCAACAACGGGGATTATCACAGCCAGATACGTCGGATCGAGCAATTTTATTATCTCAGCGCTCGATGCGTCTAACCAGCCTACGACAGACCTCCCGGTTGATACGATAGGAAACTATTCAGGAGTCACGGGGTATGGTTTCAATAATCTCGGAAATCCTGCTGCAGAGTTGCAGATTACTGCAACTGGTTCCTGGAGCGTAACGGTCTCCCCAGTATCTTCCGCAACCGCTTCAAGACCTGCTAGTGGTTCTGGAGATATGGTGTTTCTCTATAATGGTCCCGCTGCCAACTGGTCATTAGCTAATACTGGCTCTGGGAACTTTATTGTCAGCCAATATTCCAGCTCGATATTTCCCAATCTTGCCGTAGACGAGATCGGTCATTATTCAGGTGAAGTACCAATGGATGCTGGACCTTCGGTGGTATTAATTCAATCAGATGGAAATTGGACCATTTCCTAGGACTGCTTAGAGACATTGTCAAACTCTATTTGACCTTGGTCGGAGCATCTAGTTGAATTAAGATGAATCCGTTACTGCCGTCCCAATATTAGGTGACTATCTGACTTAGCTTGAAAACATCAATGGATAGGGAGGGAAATCTGTTGGCTACGGAGATCGAATGGGCTATCGAACAGTTGGGGATGTTCCCCTATGTTTACCTCCCTAATCCGACCACTTCCACGCTTGTAGTTTCAATGTTGACTCAAGCTAGGTTTATTGCCGTCGGGATGGCCGATATTAGTGCAATTCCAGGAATTGAGTGTTCTTCTCTGCCACAGGCTCCGCCGGGTCTGGATAGCGGTACCCATATTTTCAACACGGAGATTGGAATCATTGTCGTTGGCGTAGTCTCATCGCGCCCACCTCGTGATATCAGATTTGTCCTCACGGGAAGCGACGATGAAAGTGAGTCGCTGCAGGACAAATTTGGCTTTGCTGAGTTTCTCTTGACGGCGGCGGCACCAATGACAATGCCAAGCAAATATCAGAATGGCGAGCGTGTAAGAATAAGGGGCCGCGACCAGATATTTCAAATTGACTCAAGTCGCAAAGTAGATGGTGGCTGGTACTACAAAGTCACCTTTGGCGCTAAGAGCTCAGAAGTATTGGAGGACGCGATTACCGGCAAGGTGGGGGACTCCTTGGACCCAGTCGAGTGGATAGAAGGAGAATGCATTGATTCTGCTTCTCTCGCAACGGCGATTACCACCCTCAAGCTCGACAACCTGCTAACTGACCACATCTACTCCGTTGGTAGTTCACTCACGCACTTTATGGCACACCAGTTCATTCCGGTAATCAAGTTTTTACAAGGAAGAGACCGCAGAATTCTCATTGCTGATGAAGTTGGGCTTGGGAAAACCATAGAAGCTGGTCTGATCTGGAATGAACTTGAGCATCGGGGGGTGGCATCTCGAGTCCTGATAGTATGCCCCTCCCCGCTTGTCGAAAAATGGCGAGATGAAATGGCCAATCGATTTGACCGACAAATCGATAGGTTCAGCAAAGATACCCTTGAGACCCTCATCGAAATAACGAAACGGGGCGATCCATCTAAACCGATAAGCCTCGTTGCGTCTATGCAGAAAATACGAACTCCTAATATTCTCGAAGCCCTGGCAAGCAACAACATTCATTTCGACCTTGTAATAGTCGACGAGGCCCACTATCTACGCAACTCGAGCACGAGGACACACACGATGGGGACTCTGCTGTCGAGCATATCTACGGCAATGGTTTTGCTATCAGCAACGCCGGTCAACCTTCACTCGGATGACCTTTTCAACCTACTGAAGGTTCTAGATCCAGGTCAGTTCGCCGACAGAAACAACTTTGAAGCGCAGCTGATGCCGACAAGGGTGGTAAACAAGGTCGCAGCCAGTCTCCTTAAGGACCATACCCACCCGGGCTATATCGCAAACGAGTTGAAGCGCCTAGAGGAGTCGAAGTTTGGCAAGATTGCCGCCCGCCTCCCAGAGTACCGAGAGGCTTTAAACATTCTTGCTTCAAGGGAGGTGCTTACTTCGTCTGATCTAGTCGACATCCGACGACTCATACTGGATCTTTCGAATTTTTCTTCGATCTTCACGAGAACCAGAAAAGCCCAACTCAGTTTTGCTAGGGCAGTAAGACGACCTACATCTATTCAGGTCGAGAGGAGCTCACAGGATGCTGAGATCTATAAGTATCTTTGGAAATGGCTTTTCTTGAAGGCACAGATAAAACGAATTCCACCGAATTTTCTAGCCCAGATGCCGTTGCGCATGGCAAGTAGCTCCATGCCAGCGGCCGTACGATACCTCAGGGGTCGGGTCGAAGACGACGACCTGAAGTTGGAAGAATTTGATGAAGATCTGCTGGATCCTGAAGATGAGCTCGACAGAGCAACTTATCCCAACTTCTCGTCGTCCACCCCGACCGCCAAGACCGAAAATGGAAATCTGGACGTGCTTGAATTTTATCGTCGTCGAGTTCTTCAAGCAATGAATGCGTACGAGTTCAAGGACCCGAAGTTAGAGAAATTGAAGGCACACTTGGGCGAAGCGCTAAGGGTCGGCGGCGGCAGGGTGATGATCTTTTCCTATTTCAAGACAACAATCGAATACCTAGCCGAGCATTTGCACTCTCTGTATTCCGTCGAAACAATTACCGGTGATACTCCTCCAGAGGAGAGATATGCCAAGATGAAGAGTTTTCGAAAGGGAGAATTTCAAATCTTGATCATCAGCGAGGTGGGCACCGAAGGTCTGGACTTCGAGTTTTGCAATGCGATGTTCAACTACGACCTCCCTTGGAACCCGATGAAGGTGGAGCAAAGGATCGGAAGATTGGACAGGTATGGACAGGCCCACGAAGTCATCCACATCTTCAACTTCGCAATCGCCGGAACTATTGACAACGCAATCTTTGATCGTTTATATGAGCGAATTAAGGTCTTTGAGGAATCTGTGGGTGAGCTGGAACCGATTTTAGGTGAACTAGCAACCACGGATTTAGTCAGTTTTGCCCTTGATCCAGACCTTTCGGATGAAGAGAAGCAGAGCAAACTGAGAAATCTAGAACTTGCCATCCTGGAGGATGAGCATCGAGTGACCGACATACGTAATGCTCAAGAACTGCTGCAGGGCACTGACGAGTTGATAATAGAAGGATTCGAGCAAGAGCGGATGAGCAAAGGAAACTTTGTTGGCCAACCAGAAATCGAGACATTGGTCCGACGCTTCCTTGGCGCCAATGGGTTTGGAAAGCTAGCCCCGTCCAAGTATCATCCAAGCTGTTTCGACTTGACGGGTGACAGAGAATTAGCTGCTGTAATAAGTAGACAAGGTTCAAAGTCCAGGAAGATCGACGTGAATAGGCTTGCCGCAGATGTTAGGGATGAAGTCCCGGTGACGGTGACTTTCTCTCCAGAGGCAAGCATCGAGACGCTAGCGCAGCTAATCACCATTCAACACCCAATAGCAAAAGGTGCTCAGAAGTACTTTGTTTCACAGCTGTCGGAATCGAACAGAATGGGGGCACTAGAGATTAATCACCCGACCCTCTCGGGCGAATATCTCGTGGTCATTTATCTAGTCGAGGTCTCCGGATTTGAAAAAAAGACGCTCCTGATGCCATTCTCAATCAACCGCTTCACTGGTGAACTGTCGACAGATCCTGGATACGCGCTATTGGCAGCGATAACCAGGTCCGCTTACCTAGACTGGCCTGGGTTCTCGCGAGCCGAAGCCCACGAATTACTTCCACCTCTACGAGACTTTGTGTTCAACTGGCACAAGTCCTTCGAGAGGGATCAAGCCAGTGGCAATGCGGTAAGGCTAGAACAGAGCCGCCAGTCAATCATCATGAGCTTCGATCGTCAAATTTCGACAAATCAGGCCACTATCGACAGGGACCCAGGGAATCGAATAGTTCCCGCTCTAAAAGCAAACATAAGAGATCTCGAGTGGAGGAGGCAGCGGGAGCTTGACAGAATCGACGGCATTGGCGATGTGTCGGTTCTGCTCTCATCGGTGCTAGCAGCACAGCTTCTGATCTCGGAATCTCCGAACCGAAGCACTCTGTCATGAATAATTCGAGCAAGCCGAAGGCAACTGAGATCGAGCAAACCTTTGCTGACTGGGCATACCGAGCCATCAAAATGAGACTGGAGAAATTGAGTAGGGCTGAGAATCCGGGAGCAAACTCGAAGGCCAGAAATTCTTTCGAGGAGCATCGCAAGGACCTGTGCCATGATCTCAGTGACCCACCTTCTGACCTAATAATTGGCCGTATATCCCTCCGGGATGGTGGCGAATTTCGCATTGGGAGAATCGGCGTTTCGGGAGATGCTGATCAAGAGGTTCTTGATTGGAGAGCTCGGGTTGCAAAAAGGTTTTTTTTGGACCCTCAATCGGCGAAGGATGTGCTTACCTTCAGGCGAACAATTGTTATGAAAAAGAAGGAGGTTGTTAGGTGCGAGGATGACTTCGGAGAGCCTCCCAATGACCACCTTCCGGTCAGCTCTGGTAGTCCTCCTCTCTCTCTGTCGCCAAGTCGCTTACGCCCAAATGCCTCGGTTGCCATACCGGCCAAGTCACGACCGGACAATAAGGATGGCACTCAAAACGAGCGCCCCCCAAGCAGGACTAATAACGACAAGGGGTTCCAGTCAAACAAAACTGGCCCGCGTGGCCCTCTAACGACAGAAACAGGTCTACGACCCGCTTGGGTCGAAAAACTTAGGGCGCCAGAGACGCTGAAATTAGAGACGGCGAGACCGCGGACAGGGAGAATGCAGGGACTTCTAGAGACTCTCCAGCCTGATCAATTCGAACTCGTGAGCTCGCCCTCCAATCAGTCTCTAATCATCGAAGGTGGCCCTGGATCCGGTAAGACGGTAGTAGCGCTACATAGGATCGCTTATCTGCTTTACGAGCAGAATTTCAATCACAACGAGCACATACTCGTGTTAGGTCCAACCGAAAATTGGGTTGCATACCTTTCGACATTCCTCCACTCGCTCGCCATTGAGAGTGAAAAGATTCAAAAAGTTTCCATCAAGACAATGGCTGGCCTATGCCGTAATCTTCTCTCTGAGATCAACTGCGAAGTAACTCCTGCAACGCCCAGGGACGAGCCTGACGGAATAAGCGAGCTAAAAGGGCAGTCTTGTATGTTCGATATTTTGTCGGACTACGTTTGGGATCATGCCGTTGCCCAAGACCAAGTGATCAAAGTCGGAGAATTTGACATTGCCGTCTCAGAGGGCGAGATGTGCAGTTTCATTACGAAAATGCGGTCGGAAGGCGTCTCTTACGGGAAGGCGCAGTGGAACCTCCGGAAGCTTTTCTGGGAGAAGTTAGACCTACTAATGTTCATGAAGAAAGTTCCACATGCACGTAAAGTGATGCTGAACAGTGAACTTCTAGCGGTTCTAGACGCGGACAACATACTCGACTTGGCCTTTCCAGCAGTGGGGAGCTTGCGCAGACTACTTAGAGATTTCCTGAGGCAGCCGGAAAATCTGATGAAACACTGCACGGGGCATATGGCTGAAGATGAAATTCAGATACTCTCCAAATTTGAATCAAGTAATCAAAAAACATTTTACTTGAGCGATACCGACCTGTACTTGCTTAGCGCATTGGGAGTTATAGTTCACGGGTCGGACTATTGGAAACGGGTGATCCACCTAGTAGTGGACGAGGCACAGGATCTCTCGCCTCTCCAGTGGCGCCTCCTTAGCTTGATCGGTAAGAAAAATAACGCAGGAAAGGAACTTCCTTGCACCTTGATTGGTGATCCGGCCCAGAAGACAAGCTCAACGGAGCTTGTGGGATGGGAAAGTATGGCGGAAGCCATGGGGCTACATAAAGCCAAGCATCATCGGCTAGAGCGCAGCTATCGAATACCAGGAAAGCTCAACTCAGCGGTGGTGAAGCTACAAAGTCCACGGAACGGGCTTGACAACCTTGAGTCGGTGACTACGGAAGGAGAAGGACTCGAGGATAAAAAGGTCATGTCGCGATCCTCGCTTGGTCAAGAAATTCTTCGGATTCGGCTGAGCAGAGATGGCTTGACCGTTGTCACGGGAACTCTCCAAACTCTCCAGACTGTCTCTACGCAGCTAAGGGCCGAAAAAGTCAAGTTTCTAGTCAGCCTCGATGGTGCTGTTGATTCCCTTCAGGACGAATTGATACTTCTACCAGTTGATGAAATGAAAGGGCTCGAGTTCGATAACGTTCTAATTATTGAACCGGATGAACTAGTCAAACGCGACAAACTCGGCAATACTGCTTTATACATTGCATTGACTAGAGCCACCAAGGCCGCATATTTCATTCGCGTAGACGGGCCCGGCACCGGAATTGTTGACAGACTGCTCTTGGACTAAACGCCTGTAAGCCGAAGCCACAGAACCTTTGCCTTTCAGCCGGGTTTCTGAGAGCCAAAAATAGAGCCTTGATGTCGTTCGGACGATATTGTCGGCGGGTTATTCAATACCGACACCGAATGTCTCTGAAAAGTTGATCGGCTTCTGGAGTGCCGCTTATCGCCGGGTCACATCGCTCAGATGATTGCGAATAAAAAGCCTGGCAGTGATCTATCATTATGTTTGCGACAAATGCAGCGCTGAGTCGGATTTCACCTGAAAGTCATCAAGGAACAATCAGCTCACGAAATCATGTAGCATTTCGGCGAGGGCTGATTGGTCCAACAATCGGAGACTTCACAGTTCAATTGGAATGATTCCATCGTCAGAATTCGATGCAAACTACTACACTCAAAGAGACCTTGAGGACCGCTCGGTGCTCGAGTAACTGGGTTTCCATTAAACCTGAGGCACATCAGAACTTATGGAGATTCAATCTAATATCCGGTCGTGGCCAGGTGACGCACGGCGACGGAGGTAGACCGAAGGGCTAAGTGAGTTGGAAGAGCAGACAATTGTTTCCCCGGCACGCGATGCCGGCGCCGTCGATCGGGCCATACGACTCTTCGAGTTCCTCAGGCGGGTCCAACAGGTCAAGTCGACTCCCATCCGGACCATCGACACCTACGAGAAGGATGGCGGGGTCCTCTGGCTCGATCGCCTCCCCATTGATCCTGCAGTCCAGAGCAGCCACCGCTCGGGAGGTGCCGATCCAGCAGCACCAGTCATCTCGATTGAGCGAGTTCGCCATGACACACCGCCGAAACCCCCTGATACCCTGAGTCTGTGGCTGGATGGCGGCTTTGACGATCCCGACCGGTTTCCTTCTCTACTGGACTCCCGAACCATCTTCAAGGATGTTGGCGATGAGTCCTTGGAGGAGCCAGGGGCGGCTGAGGCTGTCAAGCTGCACCTCGACGACTTCCCAGAGGTGACTAACCAGTACGAGGAGTGGTGGACGGACTGGTCGGTGTGGGCTGCCGAAGAACTGCGACTTCGTCCTATACGGAACATCTATGCGGAAATTTTCTCGATGTATATAGCGTCCTCGAGCCACTCCGAGGATCTCGAACTGGTCGTCGGAGTCGGCTGCCTAGCCTGGCTCGCCCCAGGCCATCAGCCCGTTCTTCGGCATGCCTTCGTTGCGCAGGTAACAGTCGAGTTCGACGATGCCACAGGTCGCCTGAGTATTTTTCCAGTCGAGTCGGTCGACACTTTGAAGCTTGAACTGGACATGCTGGAGCCGGAACTGGTCCAGGACCCACAACGGGTCTCGGTAATTGGTGATGAGTCGAGTGCTCTGGAAGCACATCCGACGGACCGAGACGAGGTGTCCCTTCTTTGTCGACGGCTGGTGCATACGCTTGACCCCGACGGGCAGTACCTGGACAAGGACACCGCTCCTGCTCAGACCGACCACCCAATTATTGCCTTCGCACCGGCGCTGATCCTCCGAAAGCGGTCGAAGCTCGGGCTTATCCAGGTCTTCGATTCCATTGTCAACCAGATCAAGCGTAACCATGAGGTGCCCGAGGGTCTGATGCCATTGGTCGATCCAGATCACGTGCCCGATCCCGGACTGAGCTGGAACGGAACCGATGGGGCCATCGTCGACGTAGATGACGAAGTTTTCCTGCCGCTCCCCGTGAACGAGCGTCAGTTGCAGATCCTGCGAAGAGTCGACCGCACGGCCCAGACGCTGGTCCAGGGGCCTCCGGGCACTGGAAAAACCCACACGGCCGCCGCACTTATCTCGCACCTGCTTGCCCAAGGCAAACGAGTCCTTGTCACTGCTCAAACTGATCGTGCTCTGAGGGAAGTCCGCGGAAAACTCCCAGAGGTGATTAAGCCTCTTTCGGTGGCCGTGGTCGGTACTGGTCGGGAGGATATGGCCGACCTTCGGATTGCTGTCGAGCGAATCGCTGGAGCAGCCAGTGAGCACGAACCGAGTGTGGCGAAACGAGAGATCACTCATCATCTAGAGGACATCGATCGCTTGCGGCGTGAGCGTGCAGAACTCAACCATCAGCTTCTCGAGGCCCGAGAGTCCGAAGTACGCACCTATGAACTCCATGGGACCACAGGAACCCTGGCGGCGATTGCCCTCCAATTCGAGGAGCAGCGACCCGTCCATGGCTGGTTCGAGACCTTGACCAAAGTTGAAGCGGGCTCCAGTCCTCCACTGTCCAACAGGGAGATCTTGGAGTGGCGCAGTCTTCTAACCGACGAATCAGTTCAGCTGGACGAGCACGAAGCGAAGAAGGTACTTCCCGATCGATCCAGCCTCCTCCCACCAGAAGACTTTGCCGATCTGGTCACAGTCGAGGCAGAAGCTTGGGCCACCTTCACGGAGTTCGCCGACGTCCATGGCGAACCCGTCTTTGGAGCGCTTCGGAACGCCTCAACTGAGGAGTTGGAGAATCTCAGAGCCGACCTCCGTCGGGTCAGTGACGAACTCATCGCTATCGAACGGCGACAGGACCAGTGGTCAGACGCTGCGATCGCAGATGTGCGTGCGCTCCAGGTCACTCTGTGGCGAGCGCGCCGGGACCAGATCGTCGGCCTTGTCACCACAGTTCAGCCGCTCGTCGATCTCCTTGGGCCTATCGATCGCATCCGATGCTCAATCGATCCAGTCCCACTAGTCGCCATTGCCAGAGCGCTGCGAGCCCATGTTGCAGGTGGTGGCAAGCTCAAGGTAGATGCCGTCGGACGGCCCAAGATCAGCGCGCTGTCACCCCAGATTGTAAAGGAATCACGTCCGCTCTTCGACGCGGTCACCGTGGACTCGGGTCCACCGACTACGATTGCTCAGCTGGATCTTTTCTTGAACTGGGTGCAGACAAGAGAGGCCCTGGACGCTCTTGACCGTTCATGGCCCGATTCCATGTCCGTGCCCCAAGAAGACACACTGGGCGAGCGGCTTGCCTGGCACTTGACTGAGCTCGAATTACTCCAAAAGGTGCTGATGGTCGCTACGCAGCTCGATCATCTTAATGCCAGCCTGGCCATGCAATCGGTTCGAAATGTCGACTGGCGGACAGATGCCGTAATCGACCAGTTGCTCCGAATTATCACGGCGATCGAGGCAACCAAGCGACTGGACGAGAGCCGTGGCCCCCTCGATGCTTTGAAGGACTTCATTGCTAATACGGCTCGACTTCGAGACGCAGCGCTTTGTGCAACCGAACTACATGAAGCGGTCGCCAATCGAGACCCCGTCGTCTATGGTCAGCAACTCGACCGGCTTTTACATTTGCTCCGTATCCGCGATCTGGTAAAGCGGCGAGATGAGCTGACCGCACGTTTGGAGACTTCAGCGCCGGAATTCGCTCGTCTTGTGGGTGAAACTCCCTCTGAAGAGAAATGGTCATTCTGGCTGCCGTCTTTCGAGCAAGCGTGGGCCTGGTCCGCAATTGGAGCTTGGGTAAAGGACCGCGAGCGATTGGACGTCAACCTAATTCAACGCAAGGTCGATGCTGTCGAGGACGCCATTCGCACTCATGTCGAAAAGTTAAGTGCCAAGCGCGCATGGAACTATGCCGTGTCATCGGACCGGATAACGGGACGGGCACGGGCCAATCTCCAGCAGTACGCCTCACTGGTACAGAAGCTAGGAAAAGGCACGAGCACCAAGTACGGGAACATCCGCCGCTCGGAGATCCGTGAGGCCATGCAGCGATGCCGGCCGTCCGTACCGGTATGGATTCTCCCGATCTATCGCATCGCCGAGCAGATTAAAATCGAGCCAAACATCTTCGATGTGATTATTGTCGACGAGGCATCCCAGGCCGGCACGGAGAGCACCTTCCTTCAATACCTGGCGCCAAAGATCGTCGTGATCGGAGACGATAAGCAGGTATCGCCAGCTGCGGTTGGGGTGGATCAGCAAGAACTGCGTGACCTCGCCAGCCAGTATCTCTACGACGACCCCTATAAGGCATCCTGGCAGGAACCGACACGGAGCCTGTTCGACGAGGCAAAGATGCGCTTTGACGGAATGACCACCCTGGTCGAGCACCGGCGCTGCGTCCCTGAGATCATCGGATTTTCTAACCGCGTGGCCTACGAACCCGATGGAATCCGGCTAATCCCAGTTCGCCAGTATGGCGCCGACCGCCTGGAGCCCATCAAGCCCGTCTTTGTCAAGGACGGCTTTATGAAGGGCGGCAGCCAGAGCAGGGTAAACCCGGTCGAGTTGCT
>JAKBSX010000712.1 GCA_021844725.1 Actinomycetes bacterium
ATGAAAACGGCTGAAATTGCCACCAGCCTCCAGCTTGCGAATCCGGTTCTTAGATCAAATTCCCCTCTGATTGAGTTAGAAAAAGTTTATAAAACTTACAAAATGGGAGCCATGGAAGTTAGGGCGCTAGAGGATATCAACCTGAATATTGACACAGGTGAGTACGTCGCCATCATGGGTCAATCCGGTTCTGGGAAGTCCACCTTGATGCATATACTCGGGTGCCTCGACGTTCCTACCTCTGGCGCATATCGGCTTAACGGAATTGACGTGGGAAAGATGGATGACAATCAGCTAGCTCAAATTCGCAACCGCCAAATAGGTTTCGTCTTCCAGCAGTTTCACCTTCTCCCAAGACTACCGGCATGGAAAAATGTCGAACTCCCGCTTTTATATGCCGGGGAGCGAAATCATGCCTCAAGAAGAGAAAAGGCAGAAAGAGCACTTGCCGCGGTGGGTCTCAAAGATCGCATCTCGCACCGTCCGACAGAACTTTCAGGCGGCCAGCAGCAGAGGGTCGCAATCGCCAGAGCCCTCGTAACCAATCCCTCAATTATTCTCGCTGACGAACCAACAGGAAACCTGGCCTCAACCCAGGCTGACGAGATCATGGGAATATTCGAATCACTGCATCAACAGGGCAGAACGGTAATCATCATAACCCATGAACCAGACATTGCCACCAGGGCCCATCGATTGGTTCGGATTAGAGATGGGCACATGCTCGGGGATGAGGTGCACCAGCAATGAACTGGATCGAGACTATTAAAAGTGCACTAGACAGCCTGGTTGAGCGAAGAACCCGGTCGCTTTTAACCATGCTTGGTATTCTGATCGGAATAGCTGCTGTCATTCTCACCGTCGGCCTGGGCGAGGGAGCACAGGGTAAGGTAAGTAGCGCGATTTCGTCACTTGGCACAAATCTTCTTATAGTAACCCCGGGTTCAGTTTCAACCGGCGGAATACGTGGAGGACTAGGCTCCTCATCCACACTGACATTGGCCGACGCCAACGCTCTGAATTCAAAGATCGACTGTCCCGATATTGCATATGTCTCTGCTGTAATGCAAAAAAATCTGTTACTTACCGCGGGATCTGCCAACTGGACGGCTCCAGTCCAAGGTGTATCTCCAAGTTACCTAACCATCAGAGATCGCCAAGTGGTCTCGGGAAAAGCGTTCACTCAGAACGACGTCACAACCCATGCCGATGTTGCACTGGTTGGGAGTACGGTGGCGCAAAACCTATTCGGATTTTCCTCTCCAGTGGGACAAACAATGAACTTAGCAGGGGTCCCATTCACTATTATCGGGGAGCTAAATACTGCCGGTGCATCAGCAAATGCCAACCAGGACAATACTGTATTGATACCAGTTACCACCGGCGAGGACCTGTTTGGCGCTCGGGGACCTTATGCAAATAGCGTTTCCTCTATACTCATTTCAGCCAAATCCTCAAGCGCCATGGGAGCCGCATACGAAGAAGCCAATTCTCTGTTATTGCAGCGTCATGCAATAACCAATCCCTCTCAGGCTGATTTCACTATAACACCTCAGACAAGCCTGCTTTCAACTGCAACCTCGGTCTCAAAGACTCTTACCGTTCTCCTGGTCGGCATAGCAGCTATTGCGCTATTAGTTGGCGGAATTGGAGTGATGAACATCATGCTTGTTTCAGTTACAGAACGAATCCGCGAGATCGGACTCAGAAAGGCGCTTGGGGCTACGCCAGGTGTGATTTTGCGCCAGTTTCTAATTGAAGCAACAGTACTTGGAATACTGGGCGGAATCTTTGGAGTAGCTATTGGAGTGGTCGGGGCACTGACGCTACCCCATTTCGTATCTCAGCCAATCGCTATCTCATCACTGGCAATTACCGGCTCTGTTGTGGTCGCTGCAGGTATAGGTCTCATCTTTGGTGTCTATCCTGCCAGTAGAGCTGCTCGCCTCTCACCAATCGAAGCCTTAAGAAGCGAATAGAAGAAGGATTTACTAAAAATGAATATGTTTTGCACCCAAAGGCCGACAAAGCGAGAAACTATGCCGCGCATGAAAACAAAGCTAATTGCATTGGCCGTTGTTTCACTCTCTATTGCGTCCTGCGGATCATCATCGCTGGCTTCAGCCAAAACGACCACAAGCACCAGCAGTCCCGGAAACTCCCAAGCCTCGCTTCAATCCTGCCTTTCAGCGCATGGTTATATTTTCCCCAAGTACAATCCCAACTCTAAAATACCTCCAACCACGGTTCCAGCTTCAGTAAGACGAGCAGCGTATGCCGCTTGCGCGAATAGTTCCGGCACTAAACACATTGCGTTATCCCCGACACAGAAGAAGGCGCTGCAGGCGTACACCGCGTGCCTAACTTCTCATGGGGTAGTCCTTCCCACCACCACAACCGCAGCAAACGGAACCGGGCAAAGAAAGAGTTTTGCTGGTCTCAAAGCTCTCAGACAATCACCCAATTTATGAGCTTTTTCTGCGAAAACTTTTGGAAGTGGCATATCAGGACGCCGACCACAAGATTCTTTTTCTGCTTGATGAATTGGCTAACGTTGCGCCAATT
>JAKBSX010000713.1 GCA_021844725.1 Actinomycetes bacterium
CTATTTGTGGAATGGACCAGCATGGTCATCAATTTTCAACTCGGGACGAGGAATTGCTGAAGAGGGTTGCAAAGTTATTTTCATATGTGGCCGGCCTTGAGAGAATGGCCTATCGGGATGGGTTGACTGGTGCATACTCTAGAGAGTTCCTTTACAATAACTTCGCCAAGAGCTTCAAAGATCAATTCGATTCGGCAGCCTTTATGTTCCTCGATTTAGATGACTTTAAGAATATAAATGACCAACATGGACACTCGAGCGGTGATGAATCTTGAGGATCGTCGTCAAACGTATTGAAGCCAGGATTCGCGAGGGGAATTATATTTTTAGACTCGGTGGCGATGAATTTTTGGTGGTCGTGGCTGACTATGGCTCGGACAAATTGCTAGAAACTATCGCAAACACCATTATTGAAAATGTTATGAAACCAATCAAAACGACAGACTCAATACTTGAGTGTTCAATCAGCATTGGCATCAGTACATTTCCCCACAATGGCAAGGACATCGATACTCTAATTGATCTGGCTGATCAAGCAATGTACAAATCGAAATCAGCAGGCAAAAACACCTATCGGTTTGCCTGAGTAGTACTGTCAAGGATTGTCAGCCTTCTGCCCTTTGAAGAATCGGCGAAAACTCGGTTTCGAACCAGTCGCTTGCAATTAAAGGTGCATCCTCCGGAGTCGAATCTGTGTGATGGTGGAAGTCTCTAATTAGAGATGTTTTGACTCCGAACACGGCATCACAATCGATATAGGGATCGCCGTTTTCAAATATATGGGTTACCAAAGTTTTATAACCTGGAGCCGATACCTTAAAATGCACGTGAGCCGGTCGCATAGGTGATCTATTGCACAAGAATAATAATTTTCCAACCGGCCCATCAGTAGGTATTGAATAATAGGAGGGTTTGACACACCAAACGGAATATCTCCCCAGCTCATCAGAGTAAAGGTGTCCTCGTCCGGCACTTCCCTGTGCAAGATATTCGACGTCGTAGCGGCCTTGCTGGTCAGCCTCCCAGACTTCGATTAGAGCTCCCGATATTGGAGCACCTTCCACGCTGGTAACCGTTCCCGAAATAAATAAGGGATGTCCAGGCGCATCTCCCGGGAGTGCTTCTCCATTTAAAACTTCAGGAGATCCTTCGAGGAAAAATGGACCGAAAACGGTCGATTCCGTAGCCCGAGAATCCTTTGGTGCATTTCTTTCAACCACCGTCATCGATAACCCTAGAACATCTGAAAGCAGAATAAATTCCTGCCTCCGGTCTGAGGTCATGTCACCGGTCTCCCTGAGAAACTGCATCGCACTCGCCCATTCGCCTTCGGTTAGATTTACTTGCCTGGCAAAGGAGTGAAGGTGGGTTATGAGCGAGATCATTATCTCCCGCAGCCGGGGAGAGGAAGTGCCCGAGAAGGCATCTATTACTTGTTGAGTCAAGTCCTCTTTGGCGTCGATATCCATTTTTCCTCCCTATTTACTGTGTATCCGTAGCCATGCCCGCTGTAGCAGGTCGGGAAGCAGATGTTTCAGTTGCTGCTCTGAAGATTCAAAGACCGAAGAGGACAACTTTTGCAGCTGCGAAAGGTTGGCCTGGTTTATCCCCAAATCTCTAAGTGATTGACTGCAGCCATACTTTTCTGAGAGATCAATTAGGTAGTTATCCAGATCGGAGGTTTGAAAGATCTCCGTAATCTGGTCGTTAATCCGCTCTGAATAGATATTAGCTGTCATGACCTGCACAGTGTATGGTAATAGCGCGGCATGGGCGTTGGAGTGCGGAAGTCCGTAACTTCCACCCAACACATGGCAGATTCGATGGTGGAAACTGGTACCCGCTTGCGCCAGGCAAAGACCCGAATAGAACGACCCTCGCAACAGCCTTGTCCTTGCGGGCAAACTTTGCGGGTTTTCACCTTGAAGTCCCTCCAGGCCGACTTTAATTTCCGTAAGTGCCCTTGTGGCAAAAAGCTCGGTAATTGGATTGTTCTTCGGCGAGGCCAGAGCGCTGAATGCATGCGCTAGTGAATTGTAAGCGCTGGTTAACGTGAGCTCAAGCCCTAGGTTTTGCGTCAAGAGTGGATCATAAACCACGGTTTTTGGTAGGACCTGCGGGTCCACAACTGTCTTCTTGGAACCTCGGGTCGTGATGCCAACAACAGGTGTGACTTCCGATCCTGCGTATGTTGTTGGAACGGCAATAATGGGAGTTCCGGTATTTAGAGCAACTGCCTTTGCAACACCGGTTGCGGATCCACCTCCAATTGAGAGGATCAGATCACAATTATTTGCGCCAAGCAAGTTTGTTGCACGCAAAGCAACTTCTGCCGGGACATGCTCTTTAACATCAATAAACGAAGCTGAAATGGGAATTCGGGTATCAAGATTTCCAATTCTTCCTAAGGTCCCAGGAGTAGTAACTAAAAGCACGCCCTTTGAGGAAATCCTTGATATCTCCTGGTAAAGAGATGAAACGTATGCACCTGACCCGAAAATAATCCGATAGGGGAGAGTTGAATAGACAAAATCATCTTCAAAAGAATTCACCAATCACGCCC
>JAKBSX010000714.1 GCA_021844725.1 Actinomycetes bacterium
CATGAATGCTTTGATGGTGGCGAGTTCGGCTGGCGTGAGCATGTCATCTGAAGATTAACATACCCATGGAGAAATTAAAAGGACCGTTTGGCGCATTTTAGAGTGTGATGTGAATAGAACACATTGGAATATCCTATGTGATTGTCTCACTCCATATAGGCCCTTTCCCTATCTACCTATCGTCGCCTTTCGCTTTCAAACACGGTGTCCCGGCCAGGGTTTGCCAGTCGTTCCGATATAGAGGGGAAGCTAGACCTATACACCATTGATACCGACCTCTGAAGAATCAGAACAGAACTTGTGCTGTGGCGACAGCAGCGTACCATTTCTGAAATTTGCTCGATTCCAGTTCATAGCGAAAGTCCTCTCTTTCGTGGCCACACAAACGTGCAGCGCTGGATTCACAAATCCGTTGGATCAGCTGCGCATACTATTGTAAATTGATTAAGTGGAAGAGTTCCCATCGATGAAGGCCCGACAGTTGTTGCAAATACTTAAGAGAGAGCCACTAAAATATCAAATCTTGCGACAAACTGGGTCTCATGCTAAACTTAGGTCGCCGAACGGGCACAAGGACCTTACCTTTAGTTTTCATGATTCCCAGACTATTCCACCTGGCTTAGTGAAGAAGATACTCACAAACGATGTTGGTTTGTCAATACAAGAAGCTTTAGAGCTGTTGAAGAGGTGAGGAAGAACGTGACGAGCATTGAATTAGTGGTCCATCTTGAAAAGGTGGATGACCCTGAGGTGAGATTTGTATGGTGGGCCGAAAGTCCTGACCTGGATGGCTTTTATTCCGCCGCAAACTACCTCTCTGACTTGTTGGAGCAAGCTAAGACAGCTCTCAGTGAGCTCTGTGAATCATCGCAAGTGGAAATAATTCTTGCTAATACTTCCAGCGATGCAGTGGGCGGGGATGGCGACAAATCAGCCATACCAAATCCCTCGCCATATACGGAAATTGAGTCATACCAAACAAGAGCTGAAACCAGTCTCCTGATATCTACGCATTAATCCGCGAGTAGTTCGAATTGCCATGAAAATAGCATCCGCCATGATCTGCGAGTTTGCGAGTGTTCGAGAGGGTCTAATGACCATTGTGGGAGGTGGCATCACTAGGATATGGACCCCCACGCTACCTGCCCCATTAAATCTCTGGTTGGCACTACAAATTGACTTGGAACCAGATGAGCTCGATCTCCCGCACGAGGTAAGAATCAAAGTACTAGATCCGAAGGACCACCAGATTGCAGAAGTCGCTGCCGGATTCCAACCCTTCAAACATCCGAAATATGAAGAGGGAGAACACGGAATTGTGCCGTTCCCCGTGAACTTGGCACCGGTTAGCCTTGCTTCACGGGGTAGACATACCCTCGAAATCTATTTTGGCAAGGATAAGGTAACTATCCGTCAGCTCTGGGTCCAACATCCGGACGAAAAAGAACTCCCATCACTTAGGGAATAACTTTGTCGGTGAAAAGCGACGGCGCAAGGAAATCACCCTCATACTCAACCCGGATCTAAACCATGGCTGACACTCAAGGTTGCTGCCAGGCAAAGAAATGCATGCCTTCCGCACATTGGGCCTCTCCTCTTCCCCACCACCTTCTGGTTCCGTTATCTGCACATTGGCGAACCATCTGCTCCATGTTTACGACATTCTGCGTCCCGTAGGCGTACAAGAGTTGCTTAAACTCGAGAGCCTAAAGGACTCGGTAATGCAAGCGATGTGATGCCAATTTCTCGATTTCCGAGACACGCTCCGAGACACGCTAGGTTTTGCAACCGTACTAGCATAAACACATCTGAATTTACATTTTCCCAGCTAGAGAGACATCTATAGACAGTAAAAATCATCCTTAAACACTGATTTCTTAACCGAATATCAAAAGGTATTCACGCAGATCAGCCAGCTTGGAAGGCACCACCTGGTACCATCCCCAGTTTCCATATGATTCAACCGCCAATATTCCGGCTTCCACAAGTATCTTGAGATGGTGGCTAACCGTTGACTGAGCTCTGGAGAGGTGCGACACCAAGTCACTCACCTAGGCGCCTCCGTGCGGCTGGCTGATCAAATAGCTCATAGCCTCAAACCGAAGTGAGTGACCAAGAGCTGCACAAACCCTAGCAACTTCGTCCCGCTTGACTCTTGTAAGCTCCATATCCATCACCTCACTTATGTTCTACATCGACTATTTTCGATCTATTCCTCTCTGCAGAACTTTTCATAAACTTTTGGACTCGCTGGGTTCGCAAATCAAATCTTCTTTAGCCAGAGAAATCTCTCAATCACCCCCGTTGTACCACCCTGTCCCTTAGCGAACCAGGCTCCAACTTGATGGCTAGTTTCATCTTCGCGTCGATCCCACAACCATTGTCTTTGTCCCGGTTTCGATGCTCGAAATGGCTTTATGGAAATGGTATTACAATTTTTTGGAATAACAAGTTTCGATATGCTACCATATCCAAGCGAGAGGGCACCGTCCTTTAGGGCGGTGGTGAATTGCCAATTATGCATCTGGTCGGTTCTGTTGTTCGATGTATTGGCGTAAC
>JAKBSX010000715.1 GCA_021844725.1 Actinomycetes bacterium
AACAAAAACCCAACAAAAACCCAACAAAAACCCAACAAAAACCCAACAAAAACCCAACAAAAACCCAACAAAAACCCAACAATGGCATTTCACGGCGTACCATTTGATTACATATTGCTGCAGCTACCCAAAACAAAGAACGAATAGAGCAGCCTATATGCAATAATCTGATGCTAAGAGATGTCATTTGAAACGAGTTCTATCTATCTTGGGATCAGAGGGTGGGGGTTCGAGTCTTTCCGGGCGAGTTATATAAGTGCGGTTCATAGGCCATATTAGAACTTTTTGGTATCTCGGTAAATCTGTTTTGGTAGGTAGTTGGTATACGGTTTGAAAAATTTTTCGATGGTAGTCAGATCAGCGCTTGGGAGTTCTTTGGGGAACGTCGCCAGCTTGGACTGAGCTATGGATGGGCACTTACAGGTAATTTTTTGACAGCTACCGACCAGACGTGTAGGACGAGGTAAACACGTCGAGATTCAAACGCAGATGTGCCTACACATGTAATACACATAAGCATTACAATAGATTATATGTCTAAGAACATTACAATGAATATCAGACTCGATGAAGATACTCGCCGAGAACTAAGGGACTTCGCTGCTGAAATTGGGATACCGGCAACGACGCTGGTAAACGCCAGTATCAAGCAGATGTTACGCACTCGCGAAGTTACATTTAGAGCCGCGCTGGAACCCACTGCTAGCCTAGAAGAAGCTATTAGAGAAGCAGAGCTTGACTACAAAACCAAAAGTAATATCACTATCACTGAAACTGACGAAGAGACGCTGGCGCATCTCCGTTCACTATGAGAATCATATTTCATAAGAAGTTCGACAAACAGTATGCGAAATTACCTGAAGCACAGAAAAAGCGGTTCGAGAATGCGATAGTCCTTTTTAGGAGCGATCCTTACCACCACGATTTATACAATCACCCACTTGGTGGCCAATGGAAGGATCATCGCTCAATTAGTTTTGGGGGCGATTGGAGAGCGCACTACATAATCATAAATAAAGACGAGGTATTATTTGTGGCCATTGGCACCCATAGTCAACTATACAAGTAGTGCCAATCCGCGGGGAGAATGTCAAAAGGGATAAATACTATCTACTGCCGGGTCCATTGGAAGCCAGGGGACATTTGAAATACCTTGGAATAATTTCGGGGATAATGACGGGAGTTGCTCGTCCTAGCTTACACAAGTCCAGTATAGTTTGAGATCTCTGGGCTGATTTGTGTTCTCCTGGTACACCGTCGCCCGTTACCGCAGTATCTTCGTCATATAAGGTACCCTTGAATTAGGCGGTCCCAGAATATCTTAGAGAAGCAGCAATTAGGTAAGACGTCGGGAAAGAAGGTCCCGCAGATGAAATTGGAGATCTCCTCCTTCAGAAGCTGGCGGCTATCACGGTCGATTGGTCTGATCTTGATGGGTCTTATTATGGGGGGGAGCATAGTTAGATCTGAACAAAATTCGGCAGTAGGCCACTGGCTCACTGTACTTCCTGAATTTCCTGGAGCCGAGAAGACGAGTATGCCAGATCCTGGTGCGTCGGAAATGTTGCCTCGGTCGCCTTCTCTCCGGACTGCCTCGGCGGAATATATAGTTCCAGTAAATACCACTCAGTCCGAAAAGTGGTACCAGAACGAATTTTCGCGTATTCATTGGAACAGCTCAGGTCTAGGAACTTCTTATTCAAATGGCGTTGCAATTCAGTCGGAAGAAGAGTTCGCAACGCCCTCGCATCCGCTCATAACAATTCAGCTAAGTTTCAAGGCATTATCGGAAAATAAGACATTGGTACATGTATTGGTAACCGATTTAGAAATTCCAAGGTCTGCAGCTACTCTGCTTTCGACTGAATTCAATCGTGCAAAAGTAACAATTTATTCGACAGCAGATAACAACAAGCGAACACTTCGGTCCTATGTCGTTAGTAATTCCTCCGTGGTACACGATTGGATCTCAGTTTTTAATTCTTTGCCAATCGCACCCAAGCCTGGAGCGATGACCTGCGCACAGACAGCGCTATCTGCCAAGATTTTATTTTCCGCAATCGGCACTTCTCATCAATCACAGGTCACGCTCAATCCGGGCTGCGGAATTGCCGACTTGAATCGTTCAATTATTTTATTGGATATAAAGGGAAAATTTTGGCAAAGTGTTGATGGTTATTCATGAAGTTAAGTGCTAGTTGTTCGAGATTGACGTGCGAAGGACTGTGTTGTATTCAAAAGGAATAAGGCGTTGCTTGAAGTTGAGCAGAAATGTCACGCATGGTCTATGAAACTTGTCGATCAGATGTGTTTTTTGAAGTGCAAGGTTACGAGCAATGAGTCGATAATACCTGACGAGACAGTCGTATCCACGGACAAATTCAATTGCGAATTCTACAAATTTTCAAATCGATTTGTTGAAAACCCAACATAAACCCAACAAAGTCGTTTCAATTAGAATCCAATTGTTGCCAATGGTTGCAGTCTCCGTCTAGAAAAAACGAATAGAGCAGCCTATATGCAATAATCTGATGCTAAGAGATGCCATTTGAAACGAG
>JAKBSX010000716.1 GCA_021844725.1 Actinomycetes bacterium
TGTACTAGGGCAAGAGGTAATACGATTTGAATCGAACATTGCGAATTTCTGCGGCTCCAGAAATGCGATATCATGTGCTAACGGGCTGGATGCAATCTACCTTGCACTCGAAGCCATGGGCGTTGGACGGGGAGACGAAGTAATCGTTCCGGCGAACACCTACATTGCCACTTGGATAGCAGTCTCTAGGCTTGGCGCGATACCTGTTCCATGTGAACCCAAACCTGACACTTATAACATAGATGAGAGCAGATTGGAGCGTTTAATAACAGATAAGACAAAAGCGATCGTTCCAGTGGACCTTTACGGGCGGCCTTGCGATTTGGATTGTATCACAGAAATAGCCGATACCCACAGTCTGAAGGTTATTGTCGATGCCGCTCAATCGTTTGGAGCGAAGTATAAAGGAAAGGTCGCCGGAACAGGTGCTGATGCAATCGCGTTCAGCTTCTATCCCACGAAACCGCTAGGCGCCATAGGCGACGGTGGATGCGTAGTCATCACTGACAAGGAGATGGCTGATAGAATTAGGATGTTCAGGAATTACGGTTCATCGACCAAGTACGTGAATAAGTACATCGGGATAAATTCAAGATTGGATGAATTACAGGCGGCACTGCTAAATGTAAAATTGAAGCATTTTCATGAGATTGACAGAGCAAGACATGCGGTTGCGGAATTCTATAATGAGTTCATTACAAACCCGGATGTCTTGAAACCAATTGCCGATGGTGATGCCAGATCTTCGTGGCACCTTTATGTTATCAGAACAAAAAGAAGAAATGAGCTTCAAACATGGCTCAAGGAGAAAGGAATAGATACCATTATCCATTATCCTGTTCCCCCGCATCTGCAAGAAGCCTACAGTTTTCTTGGTTTTCCAAAGGGCAGTTTCCCAATAAGTGAGCAGATGGCAAATGAAGTATTGAGTCTTCCAATAGATTCATTTATCAGTTCCGACCAGATGGACTTTGTCGCAAGTTCTATCAACGAGTTCAAGTGACTGCACATTGGCCGAAGCGCAGGTTCCAGATGTAAAGAGAATCGAAAAACTACGAGCTGAGGCAGAGCGTTCTATCAAGATTTCGGCATATTTGGCATCTCTTTTCCTGGCAATGGCGAAGAAGTTCAAATTCTTACATCTCCTTTTTCTCGCTTTGGCTAGTTCTGACGTTTTTCAATATGATGTCATGTTGAAGAGTGGCGAAATTATTCAGGTTTCCAGCAGCTGTTTGTTACATGAAACAAGGCTGTCCTATGACAATTCAAAATTCAATCCATATCGATTTAGACCTTTAGGGTCAAGAGTAACAGAAAACTGGCACGAGTATAAAGTTTCCACTTTCGGAAGTGGATTAGGCGTAAACGCGTTTCGATTACCTGCAGACACGCAAGATGAACTCTATCTTGCAGTCACTCAGACTAAATCGACATTCATCGATGAGTAGTAGAAGTCACTGAACTGTCAAGGTAAGGTAGTGCCCAATATAGGCGCCCGAGCCGGCAATACTGCTATGTAACTTATTTCAAACGGCGCAACAAAGGTAATCGCGGTTTAACCATTCGGATATCTGCTGAATATACCACAAGCAAATCCTGAGACCAACTCTCTTACAGATAGGTAGGACATGCTTGTAAATCGCGGTTTTGGTGATGCTGTCTGTAGAGTGGATGATTGTCGGACCAAGATGTGTTTCGGCTAAATGTTGAATTCAAGAAGAACGAGAAATCAGCATGTTGAACTCCTGCTCAGTCTGATCGTCTGGGATGTAATGGCGGTGATGAGCGTATCGCAATTTGTGGGCACACCAAACACCAGGATATCCGATAAACTTTCTACCACTCACTGTAGATTTTAGATTGAAACCGTCTCGCCAATCTTGGAAACAAGAGGTAAAAGCAACTGAACGAAACCGTAAGGAAATTGTAAGTAAAATCTTCTTTGGAGATGTAACTCATATATTGGAGCAATCGCCGTAGCATTACTTTCCTTTCAATCAAACCCACTCGCCAAAATGACTCTAGTCGATCAGCCGAAATTGCCAAATCAATGGAGCGCATTGCTTTGTGGTTGCAATTCGCATCTTTCAAAATTTCCTTCGTAATACTCCAAGACGTCAGATTAGGATCAAGGATCACTCTCCCTCCCTTCGAAGCGTTTGTGTCGTGCACCCTATACTTCGTCAATAGGTTCGAATCACCCAGTAGGAAGAGGTCAGACGTAAAGGCCGAATAGAATAGGAACGAGTCGGTTCCTGTGACCAATGTTCGAAGCTTGTCCACGTGTTTGTTTATTATTTTACTCCTCACCGATATGCAACTGTTATTGAAATCAAATGCCAAATTAAGCATCTTTCTTATTTCACTGTGGTCTGCGGTTTTCGCGTTAATTAAAAGCGATTCCGATTTAATCAACTTTCTCCGTGCAATCAAATGAATTTGATGGTCAATCTCGTTGCCCAAATCATCGATGATTGAAAAGTTGTTGTGATAAAATCCGATTTCCGGGTGGTTCGAAAATATTTTGTGTAAAATTTCAAGCTTATTAGATCG
>JAKBSX010000717.1 GCA_021844725.1 Actinomycetes bacterium
AGTCTTCCAATTTGACTCAACTCGACCAGGTCTCATGAATTGGATCGACGTCGGATTTTGACGTCTAAATAACTGACTCCAATTTCAAAACCAACGTTTGCGGATAACCATTACGGCTGTTAGCTACTATCATCCGGTTTCCTACGGTGTGGTTCTAAAGCATTCGCCGAAGCTCGGCCTGAATTAAGTAGACCAGGGTCAATTCTTGACCTGGATTGATCCTGGCTTCCTTAGTGAAGTTCCGCACTTTTGCTATTCCTGCTTCGTTGTCGGATTTCCACTTCGAAATCGCTTCATCTGTGTCGGTATTTGGATAGGTTGAAATAATTTTCTCACATAGCTTTCGCCTCAACTGCCGCAATTCGTCAGCAGTCGAACGAACTTGCCAGGAAATCCATCTGCGCTCAACTTCTACGCTTGACAGGATCTCAAAAACCTGATCAATGCCTACCGTCAGCTCAATCTCTCTTATCAATTTGACCACATCGGAAATTTCAATCCCGCTCTTGCCACTAATTTCTCCAGCTTCGATAGCCCTTGGAGCCAATTGCAGAAGTGACAATTTGTTTGAAAGCGCCAGACCCACCGCCTGATCTTGCAGTGCTTCGGAAAAGTCAGAATTCGGTAGCGCTAATGACGCCACAAAATCCGGAGAGCCAATGACCTTTTCTATATACGACTTCTGAGTCTCGATCAGATGCTCAAAAGAACCGTCTCTGTCTTTTCCAGATAAATCTCTTACGAGACAATCAATTATTCCAACCACAGACCGAAAGATTGTCGACTCTGCCTGATGCTCCAGCTGAGACTCGATTTGATCAATTCCATCCCATAATGAAAGCGCTTCTGTAACTTTGCAACTGAGCCAAAATGAAGCGGCTATATCGCTCAAGGAACAGTTGAGTTCCTGCGATCTTTCGTAAGCCCAGACGATTCCCATCCGATTTACAATCAGTCCAGCCAATTCGGTAGAGATCAGCTGCGGATAGAGCGGGTGCCTGGACATCAACTGACCAAATCTGCTGGAGACAGTGACCGGAAAATATTCAAGAGCAAGCTCAGTCAAAGAAGGGTTCAATATGAACGCAGAATCCACTATCGAATCAGCAATACCGGACTTTGCATAAGCCTGGAGTACCGCTATTTCGGGCCGGGTAAGTCCTGCGTCAGCCGACCGCCTCTTCTGGAACTCTTCAACACTTGGCAGAAAATCAGCCTGTCGGTCAAATCCTCTCTGGTCTTCCCAGTCTTCAATCAATGCTTCAAACGCGTCGAGATCATAGACGTTGACATACGCGGATCTGTCAATTGCCACGATGCCTTCATTCACCCGGCGGAGAACCTTGAGCATTGCTTCACCACTCAGCTGCTGAAGCAGCCAGTCCCTCTCCGACTCTTCAAGGAGTGACTCACTAATGGCCAACCCGAGCAATATCTTCAAGTTGACTTCATAATCAGACATTGCCACGCCGCCGGCATTGTCTATGAAATCAGTATTGACCCTTCCCCCTCGGCGGGAATATCTGATACGACCACGCTGAGTTATACCAAGGTTCGCCCCTTCGACAATAACCCTGGACCTGACCTGCTCCGCATCAACTCTGACTAGATCATTCGAGCTGTCACCGACTTCAGAGTTGCTTTCATCCCTGGCCTTAATAAAAGTACCTATTCCCCCAAACCAAATCAGGTCTACCTGGGACTTCAAGATTGAAGAAATAACCTCTAATGGAGTGGCTGATTCAGCTGCCAAGCCGAACATCGACCGAGGTTTGGACCCAAGGGGAATCTCCTTGGCATTTCTGGACCATATACCACCACCCGGGGATATAAGTTCAGGATTGTAGTCGGCCCAGGAAGACTTCTCCAATTTGAACAGTCTGAGCCGTTCATTGTACGATCCTACCGGATTTGGTTCAGGATCAATAAAGATATGCCGATGATCGAATGCGGCAACTAACGCTATCGAGCGGCTTTGAAGCATTCCGTTACCGAATATGTCTCCCGACATATCCCCTATTCCGACCACTTTGAACGGCTCACCCTGTGAATTCATATCCAGCTTGGCAAAATGCCGGCTTACCGCCAGCCATGCGCCTCGGGCGGTGATTGCCATAGATTTGTGATCGTACCCATGGGATCCTCCTGATGCAAAGGCGTCACCCAGCCAGTAACCGCTTTGTACTGCTATTTCATTGGCCAAATCAGAGAACGTGGCGGTTCCCTTATCAGCAGCAACCACCAGGTAGTGATCGTCGCCATCGTAAGCCACCACTCTGGGAGGTGTTATAACTTCGCCACCCAGATAGTTGTCAGTCACTGACAGCAGCGCTGCTATATAAATCTTGTAAGCATCCTCGATCTCAGTCATTGTTGGTTGCTCGCTGTTTCGCACCACGAACCCGCCCTTGGCCCCAGTGGGAATAATTATCGAATTCTTTTTGACCTGTGCCTGAGCCAGATCATAAATTTCGGTCCTAAAATCCTCAACTCTCTCGCTCCACCGGATTCCACCTCTAGCTATCAGACCAGCCCGAAGATGTATTCCAAGC
>JAKBSX010000718.1 GCA_021844725.1 Actinomycetes bacterium
GTTCATCACTTTCTTCATCGAACCCCTGAAAACTATTTCGTCACTGATAACCAGCTCAACAAAACTCTCTTGTCCTGTGCTGATCTTGAGCATAGCATCGTATGAATCCACGTAATAAACTAATTCAGCTGTTGACTCGAGGCTTTTAACTTCGCTCCTCTTTATCAGACTGAATGAGAGTACTTCTCCATCAACAGTTTGCTGCCATATTCCTATGCCAAGATCTCTGATCACAATTAGTTCAGTCGCGTTATAAATCCCCTTCCCCAGCTCCCTGAATTTTTCATCGCCGTTCAAGGCATTCTTGAGGGTATCAAAGAATTCTTGGGTTCCGAAACTTAGCACTGATTTATCACTACCTTAATGCTCCACTAATTTTCCTCTATCTTCACAGTTCTTTTGACGGAGATATTTCGCCTCTTCAATTCTGCGATGAAGAATGAGGGATCTATTGCGCCCTCTGGTGCATACAGACCGGGTCTCAAATTCTTGTTCCTTGATATATCTTGGGCTCCGATACTGGCGGACCAACCGGTCAACTTCTGCATTTTATCTGCACCGCTGAATTCGATTGTTGTTTTCTTACCATCCTTTTGCCCGATAACTTCCACCCAGAAACCTGAGACTTCAACTCCTCCGCTCTTGAATTGTTCCATTGTTTGATGAACGAACGACGCAAGGAAGTCTCTGGATGATACTTCCACATTCCCAACTTTGACCAGCTTATCTTCTGTGAGTCCAATATCAGCGAACTGACTTACCAAATGATTCTGCCAGTCGGGTATCAGGGCTCCTCTGAGGGTGACGTTGTTGACCCCTTTCAGGTATCGTGGAATCGTTATTGGCTCCGGATGACCAACAAAATAAGTCTCCAGTCTTGAGATGGGCTCAGGAAAGTCAATTTCCCTCTTGAATTGTCTCGCAGGAACGTACTCGAGCTTACCGTCCAAATACATTGGTACTTCCCCTGTTACGGCGTGAAACACGTGTGATATAACGGCAATCCCTGACGCATCCGCTGCGCTTCCGCTCCATCCAATGTTTATGTCTGTCGTAGCTTCTAAACTATCGTACCCTGCTCTGGCAAGAACATTGGTGATTCCTGGAGTCCATCCCATGCCTATCAGAATTCTGGACTTTCCTTTGGCAATTTCTTTCTCTCTTTCTATGACCCGAAGAGTGGCGTCGTGATCGTCACATATATCGACATAATCTTTTCCGGCCTCCATTGTAGCATCGACTACCGTATTTTCATATTTGTAAAATGGTCCAACGGTATTGATCACTAAATCTGATTGGACTATTGCATCTATAAGATTCTTCTTATCGTTCACATTTACATAGGTTCCATCAACCTCTGTATCTCCCCCCTTCACCTGCGCAACCAGCTTCTCCGTGGCAACCTTATTTAAATCACCTACTATGACCCGTTCGACCCCGCTAAAAACCAAGTCTCGAACGGCGGCGGATCCCATATCTCCAGCTCCGCCCAAAACCAGAAAAACAGTCATGGTGGTTTAGATAAATATCTCTCTATAAATATGTTCTGAGGAATTAAGTTCACTTAACTAGTCGATTATGCTGGACTTAGCGCTGATTTAATGTCTACTTGATTATTTGACTTTTATTTCAAAAAAAGACAACAAGAATTTTGCTAAAGTTTTTCGATTAAGTCTCCAAACATTATGAAGCATATTGCTCAGAGCTGCAAAAGAGGCCGTCGAAGAGATGATCTCGTTGATGGCTGAAGGAAGTTTTATCAGAGATGAGGCTTATGTTCTCTGCAGCGTGGCAGGAAATCTGAGGATTAGCGAAATCGTGGATGAGCCAAACTACGGGGTCTCAATGGTGATGCCAACACAGCTGCTTGAAAGATACTAATTACTACGACAAGAGAGACTGTTTCATCTTGCAGTAGAGGAACCTTACTGAGAAGAGCGAAAACACACTTGAAATTCTGTCTAGATGCCTAAAGCCCTATTCCCCCATCTACTACCAAGGTTTCTCCCGTTATGAAACCGTTTTCCGGATCGATGAGAAATTTGACGGCGTTAGCAATATCCTCCGCTTCTCCCCATCGTGACATAGGGGTCATTTTCTTGATCCTGTTGTGAAATGACTCGTTCGTCCACCCTTCCCTGTTCATGTCCGTTTTAATATAGCCGGGAGCGACGCAGTTGACCCTTATCTGTGGGGCAAGTTCTTTGGCAAGTGCCCTGGTGAGATGGATAATGGCAGCCTTTGATGCTTGATATCCGTGTGCCCACGCGTCAGCTCTGAGCCCATAAACACTTGATATGTTCACGACGGATCCACCATCCTCGATGATGCCGTGAAGATTCCTGACCAAGTAGAAAGGTGCAGTGAGGTTCAGGTCAATAGTCTTTTCCCAATCCTCATTGCTTATCTCATTGAGGGTCTTTCCGCTATAGATTCCCGCGTTGTTGATTAGAGCAAAGATTTTTTTGCCATTCTCCTTCACTTTTCTGGTGAAATCTTCGAGTCTCTCTACCGAGGCTAGATCGACTTGATAGCTCTTCACATTGACCCC
>JAKBSX010000719.1 GCA_021844725.1 Actinomycetes bacterium
TCTACCAGGATTTAAAGACCGAGGTATTTCAGTTTCTAAAAATTCGGACGCAAAAGGCACTGGCTGCCAGGATTGACGGGGAAAGTATTGTGGTTGATGCCGGGTTTGATTTGGGTAAAACCACAGCTCAGTCGATGGAGTTACTACATGGAACTGCCGAACTTACCAAATTGTCCTACCCGGTTTTAATTTCTGCTTCCAACAAAGGCTTCATAGGTGAGGTTTTGTCAAGGGATATCAATCACCGGAGGAACGGTTCTCTGAGTGCGGCTGCGATTGCAGCAGTACAGGGAGCCAAGATTTTTCGGGTCCATGATGTGGCTGGAACCCGTCAAGTTGTAGATGTCATCAGTGCAATTGATCTGGGCGAACCACCAGCCTGGCTGAAAGGGATTTGAAGGTCGTGGCAAACGACGCTATCTCTAATGCCACCTTGGTTGTAGGTGATGATCCTTCCAGGGTTTATCAGGCGCTGGAAGAGCACATCCAAAATATTGAAGAGTTAGTTGGAGATGAGTTAGAGAAAATCACTTATCAAGCGGGTGCGTCACCGATTACAGAAGTGATAATGACCTGGCAGCAAAATTTTATCTTTTCGTCAAGGGCGCTGATAGTACTCAGGGAACCAGGCGATTTGTTGTCTGAAGATGTGGAAGCGCTTATGGCTGCGATAGATTCATATTCTGGCTTGAATTACCTTGTGTTGGTGGGGTTTTCCGGAAAGATAGATTCCAAGCTGAAGGCCATGCTTTCAAAGAGGCATGCGGTTGTCGATTGCAGCCTCGGTACAAAAAAAGAGAAGACTGGATTTTTTGGCGATATAGTGCACAAGTCGGGGCTTAGATTTGCTCCAGACGCTTATAAGCTTCTGGTCGATTTCTTTGGCGAGGATGTGGGCAGGATAGTTCCATTTCTCGAGCTTTTGAAGGCCAGTATCGGACATCGGGAGACCATTGACAAGGAATCTTTAGAACCCTTTCTCACCTCACCTGGTGATGTGGCTCCCTGGGATCTAACTGATGCTATCGAATCTGGTCAAGTCGAAAGATCCCTTGAGCTGCTTCGTAGGATGATAGACGGCGGAGGAAAACATCCACTTTTGGTGCTGTCGGTGTTGCAACGGAGGTTCACTGATCTTGCTGCAATATCAAGCAATGACATACGCACACCTCAGCAGGTGCGTGAAACATTGAAAGCCAGATACAAGAGTTTCAACCGACCAGATTTTGTGCTTGACAAGATGCTTGGAACAGCCAGAAAAATTGGGTACCATCGACTTTCTCGCAGTTTCGAGCTGCTGTCGATGGCCGATCGGCAAATAAAAGGGGAAGGCGGATTGAGTCCTGACCTGGCTATAGAACTATTGATAGGGAAATTGGCTCACTTGATGAGATCCGTCTGAACCCGACCAGTTGCAGGCGAGCGCTGTGATATAAGTGAAACGGGGTGAGGTTAGTCATTGAGCCTACTTGCTAGAGCAGCCAATATCTTATCTTGGGCAGCAAGGTGCTGTTGAATCTGAACAACTTCGTGAAGTATGGCGTCGGCATCTTCATAAGTAGCTTCGGATCGCTTGTCAGCCGCAGCTGCAAGAACGTTCTGGCCCACGATTATTACTGAAAGCAGTACTAATTGGAGGAAAGTCTGCGAGATCCATGAGACCAAAACAACTGGACTTCCTGATGCGATTGCCGATGGGAGACTTACTATTGCCAGGATGGCAAATGCGTATGCACACCACATTGTTCCTACGCCGCTGGTGACTTTGACGGCTAACCAGGCATTGAATTTGGCAGCCCTACTTTGGTTTGGAAGCTGATCCTGGACCTTTACCGGTCCACTGGCTAGCCCTTTTAGGCGGTCGCGAGTATGACCATGCTGTGAGTAGTTATAAATCTCGGAATTGTCGATCATGAAACTCCAATCGATAATGGCCGCGGCTCCCCAATGGAGTTGCAAGCAGCGATGTTGAAAGGTTGCCAAGTATTTCTTGCAACCAAAGGTAATAGAGAAAGGTGATTAACCACTCATTTTAGATCGTCAGTGTATTGCAATTGAAGCGAATATAAACGTTTGGGTGTGAGTAGCGAGGAATATGGATTGCAGTATTACAAAATGAGTATGAAGCAACTACCAGATTTGAAAAGCATTTCTGCTGACAACGGAAATTCGCACTTTAGTGATAACCTTCTGTTGGGAGGCTATTATGGCAAATCCATCAAATAAAGATCGGTTAATTTTAGCAGTGGCAAGGCCAATTGCGCATCCATCTCGATATCGAAGGCAGCTCAGGATGGCTGGCGGTGGCATAGTGGTAGCTGCAGGCGTCTATCTTATCTTCGGATCCCTTGCGCTATTTGGACTCATAGTAATTGGCGGAGTTATCGGCCGTTATTTCTACAGGGGAAGATGGAAAGCACGTAACTAACTCACCTGCCTATCTGGTCTAACCTTATTGATTGTTCAGGTGACTATAAGTGTTGAGTTTAATTCTGAATAGGTTAATTATTTTTACTGCGACCTGAGGTTGGTTGTTACTTTCTGGCCCA
>JAKBSX010000720.1 GCA_021844725.1 Actinomycetes bacterium
GTGAACTTCCAACTAGCGCCACGCACGTACAACCCGTCCGACCTCGTGATTATCGCCTGTGTCGATCCGACTAGTCCGCCGCGGGTCCATGGGTAATTAGAAGCAGTAAATGTATTGTTCGGGTAAGAAACACCGTCTATAACTAAATTACAAAAATTGCCTCCCGAAACACTATCACCGACAAGACCGACATAAAGCCCCATATTTGGTACTGATAAGGTGCCGAACGCTGCTCCATCAATAGTCAAACTCGCTGTTCCTGCGGAAATTGAAATAACGAAATGGTGCCACGCATTGGGCGTCAGCGATGTTGACCCACTAGGAGCGCTCCATGAGGTCCATGAAGTTGTTGTAGCAAAACCAGCGCCATTTCCACTTCTACATTCATTTCGCACCATATATCCGGCACCCTCGCTGTTGCAACCAAAGAAGAAGTCGCAAAGTGAAGAGGAATACATATCTATTTCGATACTTGAAGGAACGGCTGAAAGGGCAGCGAAGCTATAAATACTGACAGGTTTGGCGGGCATGAATATACTCGGACCTGGATTCCCAGGACTAGCCTCGATCTGAACAGGGTGAGAAGGAAGGATCCCTCTCTGTGCCGAGTAGTGCACTTCGCTTGCGGCGGCTGTGTTGAGGACGTTGGAGATTAGCTTCACTTCGGCTGCATTAGAAGGTGACGTTACAGACGCGATAGAAGGCGTCCAGCCGCTTGTCGAGTCAGTGATTGTCGTACCCTGGATAGTTGATATGACTGCACCCGATGAGTCGAGCCATTCTGCATCCATGCGACAAGTTTCAGGGGTGGCAGCAGCTCGGTAGAAGTCCATGATTGTGTAAGCCGTGTTTGGTTCGACCGCATACGTATCCGCCGTCTGCATGCTCATCGCACCAGCAGCAGTGGATGTGAGTGAGACGCTGTAAGGGCTGCCTAGAGTCTGTGCCGTCGATAGCGCGATGGTGGTATTTGCGCCTGCGGTAAGGGTGCCGAGAGTCGAGACAGTGTTAGCATCGTCAGCGGACAGAAGATTGTCGTGCCCCTGAACCGTTATCTCCATCTCCGGCAATCCTGTCGTCGGGTCAGTAGTGGCGACTGCCGTGATGGTTGGTGTGGCGGGAATGTCCAGGGAGATTGTGAAGGACGAGCTAATGGTAGACGACCATTCGGACCCGGTTTCCTGGACCGCTGCATAGGCAACGTACCCGGCTGAGTTGTTGAGCGAGACACCGGATTGAAGGGCAACCGTAAGAGGGTTGCCAGTCCATGTAACGTCACTAACCGCACCCGCTGGGATTGTCCCTGCGCCAATGTTAATTGAAAACCCTGATTGCTGGGTCGTTGCTAATGGGTACACGAGCCACCGACCACCGATGATCGACGCACCAGATGCTGGGGTTGGGGTGTAGGAAAGGCTAGGTGAGTTGGATGTTGTTACAGAGCCAGCGGGGGAATTGATCGTAAGGTTAGGCGCTAGTTGGAAGTTCACGGAAAAGTCGGTTGCAAATGGGCCTTGGAGATTAGCTAAACTCTCCTGGTCGGCCATTGACCAGTTGTCCGTGACCCCGTTTGCAAGGCCAGCGACGGTGAATGATCCGCTAGCGCCAGGTGCAAGATTGACCGTATTCCAAACGATCGTCGATTGAAGTGCATTAGTGGAGACGTCCCAGTAATTGTAGGATGACGCACCGGAAGCTTTGATCCGCATTGCACGGGCGTTGGCGTTGGCATTATCCGTTGAATTATATGTTGCCGTGAATACGTTGTTACCGGAGAGAGTTACGTCGAGATAGGAACCATTGGCTGGGGTGGTGAGGGTTGGAGCGTTAGGAGGGGAGGCTTCAGCCAAAACCAACTCATATCCGAACATGTAATTCGGACCACCCGATGATTGTGAGACGATGGCTTGAGGTTGAGCACCTTGTGCAACAGCACCGTTTGAATCCCACGACGCAAAATAGCTATTCCAGAGTATGGGATAAGCGACATTAATAGTCGGATCGTAACTGACATTTGAGTTGCCTCCGAAAACATATATCCAGCAACTAGCTGACGGAGTAGTAACGACGGGGATTGAAACGGATGTGGCAGAAGCTGAGGTAACAGTTTCTTGCTGATAAATTGATAAGACGCCGAGTGTACTCCGATATACCGCTATCAACCCATTAAAATAATTAGTGACGGCGAGGCTCACTCCAAAGGTGTAGGTAGGAGAAGACCCTTCACCGGACGTGACAACGTGAGAGTAAATTGCGCCATACTCAGCAGAGCTATATGCGACAACCGTATTCCAGCCAGAAGGAGGAACAGGCGAAGCATTTTGTTCAATAGAACCTATCGAGACGATTACAAGGTCACCAGTTGCAAGACCCGTAGGAGTGAAAACGGCCTGGGTAGTAGATATGCTACTGTTCGCGCCAGAATATACCCTTGAAATGCTCACCTATTCACCCCCCTACCCGCATTCTCAGCTTCAACCTCTTTCATAAACCCTGGATCAACTTTCTTCCTCGCCATAACGTGCTGTAATTGTTGATTCGAAAGAA
>JAKBSX010000721.1 GCA_021844725.1 Actinomycetes bacterium
TGTTGGTGCGAAAGCTAAAACATCTCGTAACTATCAAAGTGATCGCCTTATGGAAATCTTATGGGCTCAACGCGAATGCAGAGGAGTTCACCATGAAACAGTATGCGTACGGAGAGGCAGTATAACCCTTGACGCTGAACATGCAGTTATCCTGAGAAGGCTCGTCGGGCTGACTCAAGTAAGGGTACCACACTGTAATTGTGTAGTTGTTCTCTAGCGTAGAATCGCCTAGGCCAGAGCCGACCAGAGTCGTGCAGCCGGATGAAGTAGACGCATCGGATGCACAGTTGAATATGAAGGCTTGCGAGAACTCGGAGGTGAAGCAAGGAACGGGGTTGTCGTTCTCTCTACAAGAGCCAGAGGAAGATAGAAAGTTTCCCACAATTGGAAGATTGTTGGATTGAATGACTGAAAAGTGCAGCAATACTATCTGCCCCCATTCATCTCCAGCCACTAGAGTGTAAGTCGCCGGCAGAGAGGATCCAAGCGAATTGTAAAATCCGGTGCCGTTTGCTGCATAAATTGTTGCTTGCGCACCAAGACGAGTTGGAAAAACCCCCTTCGCAATAGTCTGAGTTGTTTCAGAGTATGGGCAGACGGTCGAGTTGCACGGCGAAGGAATGTTTGAAGCCCGATAGTAAGCTACGTAACTTCCGCTGTCGTTTCCAAGATTATTGACGCCTTGAGGTAGCAATGAGTAGCTCGTAATATTCGTTAATGCGCCTAACACATTGGTTCCATTGAACGCCAAGTCAACCATACATCCCACCATAGCCCACACAGGAAGAGAGCTGCCAGCGCTTGTGATGTTATTCAATCCATAGAATCCTTTGAACACTGCAAATCCAACAGGAGTGAAGAGTTTATTGTTACTGTTTCCAATGTCGCAGGGCCCAGAAGACAATCCCTGAATGGCCCAGTTATTGGCTGCACTCAGATTGATCGTGCTCGGAAGTGTGTTTCGAATCGAGGCGGTCATGCTTATTGCGTCCTGGCTAGGTATGGAGGTCGAGTTCACCGAAAGGATGAGCTTCAAGCCTAGCGAAGAGTTTGTCGTTTCCACATTAATCATTGAAGCAGAGTTTGAACCGTCCAAAGAGATGGAGCTTGTCGCGCTAGTAGTGTAGGACGTTATGCCAGAAGTTGTCGTGTCAGTACTGATGGAGGTATTGAGAGTGGACTCAAAGAACACCACCCCTGCCATTGCTATGATAGCTATTGCAATGACTACAGAAACCGCTGTAGATATCGCGAGCCTTGCTCTTCGCAATCGACAACGAGAATTCAATGATCTTCACGAAATATTTGAAGCTAGCCAAAAGCAGGTCTGTTCTGATAACTAGAACAGGAGAAGAACGAGAACTCTGGGCGCATGAATTCTTAAAGAATATCTATCTACGTAAGGATCTATACGCTTCGTCTGCGGCCATCGATCCGCACCATTAAGATTACCGGGCACTAATTAAGCGACGAAGTGGTAGGTTGACCCATTGTATATTGCCACGAACTCGAACATCGAGTACGTGACGGATCCTTAGACGTTGGCCACGACTGGCGTAGAAACGCATGTGTAGTTTGAATCGAAGGTGCATGCAGCGATGCCTCCAGTGGATTGAACTCTTCCAAAAACCATGGTGGGAACACAGCGTATGTGAAACCTGCAGATCGCAGATAGAAATCCATGATTGGTAATGTATCTTCGGAAGGCTCGAAGACTATGCCTCCTTCGTTTTGCTCTTCTATTCGCGTATTTGCCTTGATGTTAGGTTCTCTTTAGAAGATCCAAAGTATATGCCAATCCCAGCGATAACCAAAAACACTCCAGCAGGCAGGAGTATTGCGGAACTCGTGCAATTCATAGAGATGGCAACACAGCTCGGAGAAAGCGCATTGACGAACTCCCAAACCGGCGGTAGCAAAAGGGTGATTCCCGAAAGTGTCAATACAAAACCTAAGGACTCTGTCCAGCGCACAAGAATGTAGCGCGTGGAGGAATGATATACAGATTTTCGTTATGATTACGAGCGTCCGTTTTGAAACAAGCCACTCCAGCATGGTGTGCCTGAATTGGTCTCCTTCAAGACTGGGACGCGATCTTACGAGTGATAGTCAACTAACGCAGCTATTCTGACGATACATTGCATCAGTGGAATTCGCAACGCTGGGAAGGCGAAACCAAATCTCTTTCCTACTGGGCACTCAACGGCACGTAGGAGTACGCGACGCCGAGGTTATTGACAGAAAAGTAACTTCCGACAAATCCATCCAAAGTACATTGTTTCCTTTGCTGCCATCCGTAGGCAAAGTCTGTATAGTTGATACGTGAATAGCCGATAGCGAGAGGCATCCCGGAACAGATTCCGCCAAGGTACAGCATGTAGTACCCCTGAGCCGAAGTGGAAAAGTTCAACGTGAACACGGCGTAAGCGACTGGCGATGGGCTAGATCCACGCATGCCAGGCACTTTGAGCAATGCGGGCTGGACTGAGATGGCTATGAGCCTGGAGGGTACGACTGACATGTTGTTTTCAAAGTAGATTGAGGCGT
>JAKBSX010000722.1 GCA_021844725.1 Actinomycetes bacterium
ATGCATTTCCATCATTTCGCAGCCAAATAGTGTAAGTCTGTATCAACGTAGGTATCCGGATATGCCAAAGCCTGTGATCAATCTTGGACCAAATCGCCCCATGTTGTGGCTAAGGACGGAGATTGAAGCGTGGGTTAGTGAGCGAATTATCAAGCGATCTGAGCAAGTAAGAAGATCAGCGAAAGGCTAGCTTGCAACGGTGCTAGCCGAGTTATCTTGTTGCCCACGGGATTTTAGTGCAGCGTGCAGAGTTCGGAATTCCTGACATTAATTCGTATACATTGGCAATAGGTCGTATATTTAAGCTGTGAATTTGTTGATGAACTCGGCTCGGGGAGCGTGCGCGGCGGTGGCATCGGAAGCAAGCTGCTGAAGCGAGGCATAGGATTCGTTTTGACCTTAAGCTGTTTTCTGCTGCTCGTCTATGTCGACATAAACTTTGCGAGACGTAACGACATTCGACGAATAGACCTCCGACAGCCCTCAGGGTTTGATACACTCATCCAACCATGTCGATCGCAATGTTGCTGGCATCCAGTCAAGGCCTCGTAGATGCAACAATATGGCTAGCTGTTGCAACCTTTTCACTGGCGGTTGTTGCTTCCGTTCAACTTGTTTTCACTCGAAAGGCTGTGCAGCTCGCAAGCGACGAGGCGACAGAGTCAATCAAATCGAGGATCGATCAGAGGGCCCCAATTGTTGTAATGGCATTAAAAGCATTAGGCGGTGCAGTTGTTTCCTGGAGAGACGAACAACCGTGGGGATTGATTGAACATCCGACCGGAGAGGCCATTGATACGGAAATTTCGGAACTTGGATTGTGCGGCTGGTTGAGTGTTCGAAATGATGGAAATGCATCTGCTTTGTTGAGTGTACCGGAGGGAATACTTGTACTTCCCGGAGAGTATCTGGTAACAAGTATCAATGCTATAAAATTTAGACGCCCTCAAGCAAGTCAATTATCACTTGCACCCGGACAGGAGAATACGTTATTTATAACAGCCCAACGCAGTATTGAAGAGTGGCGTAGGGCCGTGGATGATCCGAGTGTGCCACCCTTATCTGTAAAATTTGTTGCCGAAGATATGTTTGCTGACGGAGTTCTAGATGAGATTGGTGTTGATTTAGTAGGAATACCAGTTTCCTTCGAGGATGGTTCGTTAGTGAGCGTTCCGATTATTGCGGCTTCAATAAACATTGCGAAATCAATTCGGAACTACCCGGGACTGTCATGACGCAGCTTAAATTGGTGGCATGGCAATTGCTCAAAGGGGAGCTCGATGTTTTGCACGATATGCGAGAGATATTTCGCATAGATAGAATCTGAAAAGTGAAGATGCCTGTTCTTGGGTTTAGGTGCAAGGTTTTTAATGAAGTTCTTTGCCGATATCTGGAATTGTGTAATACCTACCAACAACGAAGCTGCCGCGTCTAATCTCCCAAAATAATCCGTTCTTATTGTCGTGTAGAAACTTTCTAATCTCAACTACTTTTGGCCTCTTTTGCCCTGCAAGAGTGTTATGGATTGCTTGAGCTGACATTGAGTCCGGAGCTAATGCTAAAGTCCGAATGACATCGGCTAACTGGGAACGTTGTTGCGGCGGTGGAACGGAAAGAGCTTCGAGTCGAGCTTCTGCATTAGTAATCATGGCTTCTGCCTGCGTCCACATGTGGTATGTAAATTGGAAGGTCTGGTTGAGATAATACAGGGCAGTTTCTCTCTTTGACTGTGGCTGTTTCCGATAGAAATATAAAGCAGCAAGGATCAAACCACTAGCGATGAGAAGACCTTTATATCCAGATTTTTTATATAACCATTTCCCTACCTCTACAGGTGTAGTGATCGCGAGTCCAGTACCGGTTTCTATGGTTGACAACATGATTCTGTTGGATTCACCGTCACCTACCGCAATTATTGCCTTTCGTCCGTGATCAAAATCTGTTACCCCTAATGGGTAGAAATGTTGACTGTTACCGGTTAGGAGTATGCATGGAGAAAGGATTGATGCCAGGGCGGCGGTTGGGAAGTCTTCAGAATCTAGGTCCCGAACTTTAACGGCTCGAGAATCAAGTTCGCGTAGATCTTCTGGGAGCCTCACTACCCTAATATGGGGCAACCAATCTTCTTTGAGAACTTCTTTGAGTATGTTTTCGTCGACAGTGAAATCTTTGGCAAGCTGATTGGCAAATTTTGGCAATTTCTCGACTGTTTCTGTCAAGGTTTCAAGTTCCATAAATAATCCGATAGCACCGGTTTCGGCGAGGCCAATCATTGCAGGAGGGCGCCCATTTTTGAGCTGGTAATGGAGACCGGTTCTGACGTGGCTTGTGTCCAGGACGGCTAGACGCCGGAATTCATTTTGTCCTGTCATTACTAGATTCCTTGAGTAGAGCGGAGCCGAGTCCCACTTGTTAGCCGGGGAACTTCTAGCATCAAGCATTTGAAATTTGTCCCAATATTTAGTCGACTACAATAGTCTTCATTGCATTTATGCTTTATAACCTGAGAGTGATGCAAAGCACCTAGGCCTAGGCAAATGATACG
>JAKBSX010000723.1 GCA_021844725.1 Actinomycetes bacterium
CAACGATAATTTTTTGCCTCGCCAGTCATTTGATTTCTTGATTATTGCATCTATCTGTTGAGAGGCAGATTTTTCCTTCAGGGAAGTTGCACTTGACTTCATCTTCTGCTCATCGGCTTTTTTGCAGGTCGCTTGTTATGAATCTTTTTAAAGACGAGTTTGACCTCGCGGTCGAGGAATGGGTAGTGCTCTCTTGGTCCTTTTGGATTTTCCTCTTATCCATGATGATTTTTGTGGCACTTGCATTCAGATCATCAATTGACACGTATGAATTACTTGCGAGAATGATAGCGAGGATATTACGCGATCGATGTTGCCCTCCGACGCATTCGGTGTCGGTGACCTAGCAGCGGAGTAACCGTGCCGTATTCTTGGCGCCAACTCGTCCTATGATAGAGGATAAGACCAATAGCTAGAATAGCCACAGCAATAACGACCCCCATAGCTGTCTGGGTTAGTGTAAGCGGATTGTAACCCACGACGGCCTGACCCAGCAACAAATAGCTTACTGATGAAGTTGCAGATGAAATTGGGAAGAATCTGGAGAACGCCTGAAGTAATGCGGGAAGCTGGCTGTAGGGAACGAAGATTCCTGAGATGAACGAAAATATGAGTACTATGGCGAGCCCGAGAAATGCAGTGCCCTGGACGCTCTTGATAAGCGAGCCCATGATGAGTCCAATGCCGGCAGCTGCAACCACAGAAATCAACAAAAAGCCCACCACTTCCAGACCTGCGATCAAGTTGATGCTGAACTGCGCTCCGAGGCCCAGACCGACTAGAGTGACCAAGACTGACACGACTAGGGCAAAAACAAGATAGGCAAGCAATCGCCCGAGAGTGTCAATCATTGGATTGATCGGCATAGACTTTAGCTTCACAAGGAGGCCGATTTCCCTGTCGCGTGCGATAGAAGCGGGTAGATTCATGATACAAGCCAGCATAAGTGCAAATGCAACCATCGCGATTGTGAGCGCTCCTAACGCGAGCGGCATATCAGAAGCGGGAACGCTTGTGAGTTCTGTGTAAGCCATAAGGACGGTTAGTGCCAACGGCCAGGCGACAATCCCTAACAGCAGCGCCCGGTTTCGGACGAAGAACTTCAAGGTTTTCATAAACGTAGCTATTAGTTGACTCATTGACTGGTCGCCTCTTGCATCTGGTGCTCCGTAATCCGAAAAAACACATCTTCCAGGGTTGCCGTCGAAACCTGTATGCGCTTCTCCCCGATTCCTATTCTGTCAAGGGCGTGGATGACTACTGGAACTAGCTCTGCTCCGTCGCGGGCATATATCCGATACCCGTTCTGTGTCTCTGCAAGCTTCCCTTCGGTGCTATACTGCTCTAAGAGACCAGCGATTTCCTCGCTCCTAGCGCTCGTCTCTACAGTGATGACTTCTACTGTAACATACGCTCGTTTCAAAGCTTCGGGAGTATCCTCAGCTACGATCTCGCCTTTGTACATTAGGCCGACTCTTGACGCCAGTTCTGCGTCCGACCCAAGATGTGTGATTAATAGGATGCTTGTTCCCTGTTGAATTGAATCCTTGACCAACTTGAAAAAATCGCGTCGAGCCGCGGGGTCAAGGCCAGTGGTAGGTTCGTCTAAGATAAGGAGTTTGATTCCTGGAAAAAGCGCGGTGGCGACTTCAAGCCGCTTTCTCATTCCGCCCGAGTACTGTCCCGCACGCTTGTTCGCATCTGTTGTCAAACCAACCTTGACGAGTAGATTGTCTGCGAGAGTGCGAGCGTCTCTTCCAGAGTATCCAAGAACGCCTGCAAAGTATATCAAATTCTCCCGGCCTGTAAGCATAGGAATGGAGAAGTTATCCTGTGGAACATATCCGAACGATTTTCGCGCATCTGGAGGTTCTACTCCGAAAATTTCAACAGTACCACTATCGGGCTTTACGACTGAAGCGACAATTGCCGCGAGTGTTGACTTACCCGACCCGTTAGGGCCCATCAAGGCATAAAACTCGCCTTGATGCACATCCAAGTTAATGCCGTTAAGCACATTAGCGGAACCGAAGCTCTTGTGAAGGTTTCCAACGTGGATTGCGGGCGCTTTGGATCTCAATTCAGTGTCTTGTTGTTTATCTCCTGTTTTGACTTCGAGTGTTGATTGCATTAACAGCTAATTCACTCTGTTATGATCAGGGATACCAGTCCCAAATAAACAGGCAACACGAATACTACTATTGATAATCGTCTTCCCCTATGAATCATCTATTCGTCATGAGTTTTGGCCACAATCTGTACTTGGATAAGCCAGGGCCTACACGTGTTGAAGATTGAATCGCACTGGTGTTCGCCTTTTGTAACGAAGAAATGCGTATTTATCGCCGAAGATTCGTATCAAAACTCGGCACTGTATTCTATTATGAGTGAATCTCTATCGGAGGAAGAGCTCGCGGAACTCATTCGCAGTGGCAGGATTAATACTTCCAGATCTAAGTCCAAAAGACGTCAAACCAAGACAAGTATCAGTAAGCCAAATAGAACACAAACAAGTGTGAAATATACAGTACATTCACCGCT
>JAKBSX010000724.1 GCA_021844725.1 Actinomycetes bacterium
AGGAGCTATCTATCAAAGTGAGCGCTCTGTACGAAAAAGGACTGGATATATCACCTGAGGATCGTGGTCGCATGCTCTTTGAGATATTGGGAGTGAAGTTCAAGAGAACGGAAGCTGAAAGCGTTTACTGTGAAGCCGGGAAGACACTCTCTGACGCTGGTTATTTTTCAAGATACCCTTGTTTGAATCCAGAAGCCGTCACGACTCTAGCATCATTGAGGAACCGATTTCCAAATCTAAAGATCGGTCTTATATCAAACGCTGCCAGAAGCGAAAGAACGTACAGGAGAATGTTTCGACACTTCGGGATACTGTCCTACTTTGACCATGTGACAATATCTTGCGAAGTTGGGTTTTTGAAACCACGAAAGGAGATTTTCGAATACGCTCTCAGACACTTGAATGTTGATGCGAACGAAAGCCTACACGTTGGGGATCTTTTCGAAGCGGACATAGTTGGTGCAGCGTCGGTAGGGATGAACTCACTTCTGTATAAGGGGCTCTGGCACAAGTATGCTGAGTACATGAATCCAGGAGAAAGAATACCTCGAGGATTCAAAAGCAGGAATGGGGCCTTTGCTGGCGAGATTTCCAACCTGACTGAAGTGCTCGGCGTCGTTAGAAGACTCTGATCAGTCTACTACGGGCATACTCAGGGTGGAACGAATGAAAGGAATTGAGCGTATCCTTGAAGTGATAATAGCTTTGAGGCGCTCATTAGAATCGGCGTTGATTATTGCAATGATATCATAAGTTCCGTAACTCGTGTGGACCTCGGCAACTTCAGGTATCTGCTTAATTGATGAATAGACATCCGATTCTTTACCGACATCTGCGTTAACAAGAATTATGGCACGTGGCACGAAGTCTCTCGCACCAATACAGGAATTCTCGTTAATTAGCATTTTCCAACCCTAACGCATTCAACTGCAATACAGCAAGAGAAAATATGTTAAGATCATTCCTCCCGATTCCTTCGGTTAGATCTTCGGAGAAGATCTTCTCACGCGCGAGCCTTGAAAGGGCCATCTTTAATCGATCTAACTGTCGGAGTCTTAGTGTTGCAATCGCGATTCGGCAAGGTTCTGCAGAATTGCACTGCCTCAGTCCCAGCTCTTCTAGAAGAACAATCGCTGATTTCGCATTCTCGTTATGCTGTTCCAATCTTATCTGAACTAACTGGATCTGACGTCGGTAATTAGTTTTGCAGCTCAAGTTCGAACTTCATGGCATCAACTAGGAAATTGACTGATCTGACTTCTGAGAGGCGCTTCACAAGGTCTCTTTCTGTCACAATTCCTATAATCTTTGAATTCTTGTCGCAGACAGCGAGCCCTCCAATATTGAAAATGACCATTCGCGAAGCTACGAGACGCACATCATCATCGGGATCCGCAGTGACAACCTCTTTGGTCATGTGCTTTGAGATTTCCTCGTCAAAAGGAGTTCCTTCATCCTTCAGTTTTGACACCATTCTAAGTACGTCTTTGTTAGTGACTAGTCCAAGAATTTCACCATCTGGTGAAACTATGGGTAATCTCCTGATCCTCATATCAGACATCGATCTAACAGCATCTGACATCGTATCCTCGATACGAGCTGCTGTAATCTTTCTAGTCATGATTTCAGATACTGAAACTCCCAAGGGCTCAGACCCTGTGCCTAACAGACCCACCATGTCTCGCAGCGTTATGATCCCTTGGACTGTTCCAACATCATCTATGACAGGGAGAGCACCCACATTATGAGCAATCAGTTTCTTTACGACATCAGCCAGGCCATCCCACTTTTCAACGACAATTGGGTGGAGCGCCATGATTCTGTGCACAGGAATGTCCAATGAATGAATGATCTTCTCGGAGGATTTTGCATGAGGAAGTACCAAAGAGAGCGAGTCCACAATATCTTGCGCGGAGAATATGCCGGCAATTTTACCTCCTTCCGCGATTACAGGTAAGTGGCGGAAATTTCTCTTTTGCATTAGTACAGCTGCATTGTAGACGCTTTCCTTTTGGGTGACGCACACCGTCTGCCTTGAAAAAAGCCACCATAGATCACCAGTTCTTTCTGGCAATAGTTTACTCCTCCGCAGGAACCTCTTGAGGTGGAACCTGTTGTTCGCTCCGTTCTTCAACAGTGTGAATTACTGAGTAATTAGAGTTCAACAGATATTCCCGTTGTGCCTCGGGGATATTGAAGACGTGAAAATACTCATTCAATTTGGCGAGCAAGATGTCGTCGGTTTCATCCAGTCTTCTATAGTCTACGGCTATCGACTTGGTATATTTGTTCCGAAAGAACAAAGCGCGGACTCTCTTCAGAATAGACTCAGGAAGAATAGATTGCAATTGTTGCTCACTTGGGTATGATAGAGCGGATATTCTGGAATAGACGTCATTAGTGATGTCTCGGTCAATCATGGAAGCTTTCAGATAGCATAGTATGTCTGATTTCTTTGGAGCTAGACCAAGTTGAGATTCCTCAACCATGCCTCGAATATACAACGCGCCGCCAACCATGCCTGTGCCT
>JAKBSX010000725.1 GCA_021844725.1 Actinomycetes bacterium
AAAGCGAGCAGTATCCTCATAAAGGTTTCAAATCCTCTTACTTCATCGTTGCGCGGAGTTTCAGGAATGAGTGTAAAGACTGCCATGCGGTCAGACTGGAAAAGCTGATTGAAAAGCAATTTTGATCGCAATGAGGCTGTATTTCAATCCTGCTTAAGAAAATCCGAATGATGCATTGTGTGCTGAATGTGCTGTAAACATCTGCCCAATTCAGGAGATGTGAATACCAATGCTGATCGGTCTAAGGGTGCGAAACATTTGGCTGCCACATTTGGGCCAATGACATCAATAATAGTCTCGCTTATCGATCAGGCATTTGTGAAGATTTGGGGCATTTATCAATCGAGTGGATTTATCGAGGACAATCTGCGGTGGCAAAAAGGCGAAATCACATACCACTGTAGAAACAACTTGCTCATCACATGAGAATCAACGTATATCCTGGGATTTGGGGCTTTCAATAGATCGTAGAGATAATGTTTTCAGGATCAGATAGTTGACTGAAGTAGTATGGAAGAGAAGAAAACGGACCAAAAGCCATTCAAAAAGACTCGTAGGAAGGACGAGAAGATCTCTCCGGAAATTGCAAAACGGGCCGCACAAGCATCGATTGAGAATGCTCAGAAGTTGATGAGGGTCGCCGAACTTTCAGCAAATGAAGGAATTTATGGTGTAGCGGTATCCCTCCTTATCATCGCTCTTGAGGAAATCGGGAAAGCACTCACACTAGAACTCATGACAGATTTGTACCACTACCAAAAACAGGGTGAGTTACCAAGAGCCGACACTAGAGTAGAGCACAGTTTCACTTCTCCAATATTCGAAGAACACTGGTTGAAGAAATTCCTCTTGTTTTCAATGATTCCACCATTATCTATTATGCAAAAGGCTGGGAAACATCATCTGCAGTTGCCTAAAGAAGTGAAGGAAAAGATTCTCGCGTCCATAAACCAATTTGATCCCGCTAGAGCTGCAAAGAACAATGCTGAAGGGCAAAAGCTACCAAATCAAGTTGAAGTGCACTCGGGAAAATCTATTCAAGAAATAATGAATCAATCTTTCAGTAATCTTTACGCAACCTCAAAAGAATATGAATTATTGAGGTTGAAAGGTCTGTATGTGGATATAGTGAATGGAAAAATACGAAAGCCCGCTGATATGACAGCCGAGCAGTTCTCTGGGCTTTCCAAATATGCTAAAGAATCAATGCCAGTTGCGAAGAACACAATTGAACAAGGTTACCCAATGGCAGTGTTAGACCTCATGAGCGCTTTGTTGCTGAAACGAATTCGAGAAGCTAAAGTGACCACAGTAAGGATTGAGGCAAAAGATGCAGATTCTTGAGGTCTTGGGGATTCGACTATGATTTTCCACCTTGGCTGTTAGTTAGCCTCTGGCAGACCCCTAAAAAGACGTGACTTGTATTCGGCAATTAACTTATCTGTGACGATCCGGAGCAGGAGTTCGATAAGTGATAGTGCACAGCGTATCTATTCAAGACTTCCTGGCATTGAAGGTAAGCCTCTTTTGGCCGATAGTTTAAAATTTGATTATTCACAGTGCAGAGGCATGGCCAGGTGGAGCGACTGGAAGAAGATTAGAGATGGATCGCGTTGGTGCACGCCAGACGATATTTATCATGGTCCTTGCTGCTATCAACTTGGTGTCGGCAGCCTGTTTGGAGTCAAACCGAAGTATGTAGGGGAAACTTCAGATGAATGGGCGCGAATTAGGCAATATGCCACTAATGGCTCCCATAAGGGAATGGAAATTGCCAATCATTTTTTTCTTGGAATCGGCACCCTATATTATCGATCGATAAGACTGGCTACTAAAGAAGAAGCAAAACGAATGCAAGACAATTTATTGGCGAGGAATCCGGAAAAGTTCGTTTGGAACACCCAGGGTAAGCCATAATTTTAGAATGGACCCTTGTGTGTTGAACCACTCAGTCGGATAAGGAATTGATGGTCTTACCTCCTTTCCGTGCTCTCCCATCCGTTTGCTGTATAATTCGTTTGGTGTCGTGCGACTTATGGCTTGGGTACACTTCACACTGGCGTTGTTGCAGTCATGGACTGCCTTCTCAATGTATTCTGCAGTCTCCTCATAGTTGTCGAGCTCAATTTGCCAGATATGCCCGTTATTCAAAGTGCTGTGAAATGACTCAGTGTGTCCCTGCCGTCAGCAGTCTTCACCAGGCTGTCGATGCCTCACCAGACATACGTAATGTCCGTCTCCCACAACTGGTCAAAAGCCGTGGGAACAAACACAGACTTCGCTGAATTCGCCGTCACTTATGCTCATTCTTTCCCCGCCGAATATGGCAGATATGCTATGAATTGATACTCCACGTCCGGTGCCCGATATCCCGAAAAAAGTTGTTAACTTGTTACATGTAACAATTTTTATTATATATCCATACGACGACTCATCCATCATGCACCCCTTTTTCGTTGTCGGCGAAATTGCCAGCAGTGCCTTAAGAGGACATGACAAAATTCCGCCCCTCCGTCAAGATAGC
>JAKBSX010000033.1 GCA_021844725.1 Actinomycetes bacterium
GATCCTCGCCATTGTCCGGCTCAGTACCTAAAAATGAGTGGCCTTTCCCGTCAACTACATACAACCAGGCTTCCCCCGGGTGGCGGTGCATTGATTGCCTTCTACCTGGTGCGATTTCGAACATCGCCATAGTAATGCCGGATGCCTGATATCCAGTGGCTCGATCAAGCAAGAACGTGGTACGGGTACCTCGTGGGGTCTGAAGGAATTCCAGTTCTTCCCAGGGCGTGTGCAGGCGGCCGGTTCTTCGGGCTTGCTGCTCGCCAGCTAGGCGACGTATTCTTCTGGCATAAGCGTCATTTCCGGATACTGCTTCGGTAAAGTTTGGACGACCCGGCAGTTTGGAAACATCTGCATCTCCCTCGTCCTCTAATATGGCGAAGCCGAGAATTTCCATGAACGGTTCACTGGAGAATGACATATAACGAGCTTGTTCTTTACCTTCATTACCGTGACGATGCCACGCCCATGCCGGAAGATGAAGGCTGTCACCAGGACCCCAGTTGATCCGCTGACCATCGATCTCGGTCCAACCGAATCCTCCAACGCAATACATCATTGCATCCCATGAATGGCGATGAATTCCACTCGTGATTCCGGGACTGATTTCATGTACCGCTGCATCCATTGTTCGTGTCGGCTTATCAACATCGGGACCTATGTATCCACCGGATATCAGACCTCTGGATGTCTCTTTCATCTCAACGTCTTCGACGCGAATCACGGTTCGATGATTGTTTCGCCAATCCTCGATAAATTTTGCTCGTCGTGTTTTTTGAACTTCGTAATGACTCGTCGAAGTTCTAGTAACATTTGTCATTCACTGGCTCCCATTTCTGTTTTCATCACAATTAGCCAATATAAATCCACCACGACAAGAAAGCTCAAATTGAAGGAAAATTTTAAGGCTTCCTTATCGGCGGGTTTTATCTTAGCTTAAAAGCAAGCGCTGGATTATTTTTCTTATTGTTATACCCAATCGCTTGGCTGTCAAATCTGGAAGCAGTTATTGTATATCGGCCTAAACCGATGACCGCCAGCCCACAAAGGAAGGCTAAATAGCAAAGTTCCTCGATAAATGATATACATAGATGTAATAAAAGTCATAGTTGTTTGCCATGATGACAATGGTTAAGGGTTTCGGGGGGGCAATGGTTGATTCAGACAGCGAAAGTGTAAGTAGACAGCCCAAAACACTGATGTTTCATCCAGTCAATACTGTCAGAGTTTCGTCAATTATTGTAGATCGAATCAAGGTGCTTATCCGTGAAGGCGTTCTAAAACCCCATGACAAACTTCCAAGTGAGCGTGAGCTGTGCCAGTCATTTGGAATAGGACGCGCGACAGTGCGGGATGCACTTCGGATTCTTGAAACTATGGGACTAATTGAAATACGGGTTGGATCAAGAGGAGGAGCTTTTGTAACAGCTCCTAGTAGCGTTAGTATCGCTAACAGTCTCAATGATATGATTGCCACAGCAACTCTTTCTGCAGCAGAAGTTCGTGAAGCACGACTTTCGTTCGAAGTCGGCTTGATCGATCTCATTTGCGAGAGAATTACATCAGACGATCTGAGCGTACTCGATAAGGTCTGTTCTGATTCCCTGATTGCTCTCGAAAAAGGGTGTTATTCATTATCCTTATCACTTCAGTTTCACCGGGCATTGGCTCACTGCGCCCACAATCGTGCACTCGACATGATCGTAGATACTTTTCAGGTTACTTTGGAACTATTTGATAAACCGTTGAGTGAAGACGAACCCGATCGTGGCCACCCTGGAGTTCAAGAGCATATTGAACTTGTGGAAGCGATCAGAAGTAACAATCCAATTTTAGCAAAGTCTCTGCTTGAACTGCACCGCAGCCGGACGCCGTTCCGATTCCAGATGATTGCCTAATTAGCAGGCAATCATCTGGGCAGACGTTTCTTTAGGCAAGGCACTCCCTGAGGGCGCGAAGGGTAAATACTTCGCTCATCTCACGTTTATAGTCAGCCGAGCCTCTCTCGTCATCGTGTGGATCTACGGCCTGCTTGACCAGGTTTGCCGCCTCACGAAGCGATTCAGGGTTGGCATTGCCCTCGATTACTTTTTGGGCAGAATCGGTAGCTAAAATAGGAGTTTGGCCTACTCCGCACAGCACGATTCGTACATCTTTAATCGCCTTGTTGTTGCTGTCGTAGGTAACAGATGCCGCCACACCAACCGTTGGATAGTCGCCCTCGCTTGTCGGCGTGTAGCGAAGGTATGCAGAACGCCGATTTGCCACGACAGGGATCTTCACCTCAGTTATCAGTTCGCTTTCAGCCAAAACTGTCTCTAAGAAACCCTCATAAAATTCAGCTAAGGGTACCTCTCGGCTGCCGCCTGAACTTTTGGTTGCAACAACTGCGTCAAGCGCAATTAGAGCCGGTGGAACATCCTGGCGCGGATCAGCATGAGCCAGTGCTCCGCCAATTGTAGCCATAGCCCTGACCCTGGCATTTCCAATCACGCCAGCAGCGGTGGTCAGGGCAGGGACTAATTGAGAAAGTTCATTTGACTGAGATATCTTTGACATTGATACCATAGATCCGATCCGGATCTCGTTCTTAGAGATTGAGATTCCGCTCAAATCTCTCAGCGCTCCCAACCAGACAACCCTTGACGGTTCAATCAACCTGGTCTTGTACAGCAGGGCCGTCGAGGTGCCGCCTCCGAGAAATATTGCGTCCTCATAAGAAATTGCCTGTAAGGCTTCGTCGATGGAGGTAGGAGCTAAAAATTCTGTTTTAGTTGATGGCAAGGTAATCCTCCACGGCATTCAAGATGGTCTGGTAGCCGGTGCATCTGCAAAGATTTCCAGCCATGTATTTTTTGATGTCCTCTTCAGAGGTTATATCTACCGATGAGATTGCTGCAGCGGCCATGATTTGACCTGGAGTGCAAATTCCGCACTGCATCCCTTCGTTGTCGATAAATTTTTCAATGAGATCGGGCATCTTTTCGGATATCCCCTCAACTGTCCACACCTCTCTATCTTGAAGTGTTCCAACCACACAGATGCATGAGCTAACCGGCTCCCCATCCACCATGATCGTACATGCGCCGCAAACTCCGACTCCACATCCCTCCTTGGTGCCAGTCAGGTCTAAGTCTCTAATGACATCCAATGCCATCGCCATAGGATCGGCATCGATTTCTGCACTTTTGCCATTCAATGTGAAATTAATCTTCATCAGTTGTTGCCTTCTCTCATTCCAGAATAAATAGCCTCGGCTTTAATTGGTAGTCTTCGTATTCGCACTCCCGTTGCATCTGTGACTGCGTTGGCGATTGCGGCTCCTGTCCCACAGTTGGCCAACTCCCCTACGCTCTTGATATTGTTTGGTCCGACCCCTTTGCCGCCTCGAAGTAGTACGGTTGTCAGCTTGGGCAGGTCTGCCATGTTCGGGAGCTTGAACTCACCCATGCTTTGAGCCCATACTCTGGCGTCATCTTCGAGGAGATCTTCCATTACTGCAAATCCGAAACCCATTACGGCCCCACCATCAATCTGCATTTGGTGTGCCTTCTCATTTACGATCTCCGCGACATCTACCGCAGATATGATTTCTAACACCTTAAGCTGACCGGTTTCCGGGTCAACTGCAACCCGAGCTAGTTGCGCGCAGTACGCTCCACTAGGTCCATCAGACTCCTCGTTGGTTGTTACCTCGACTGAGTTGGTTCCAGCTGGGCGTTCTTTCCAGGCTTTGATAGCATTTGCTACCGCCACTGTCACTCCCAGACTGACCCGACTTCCACCCACGCCAGCATCAGTGGGAAGCGAAGACGTAGAGACCTGTCTTACTTCAATCTTGTCTGACTCGATTCCAAGGCCCGTTCTGATCATCTCCCTAACTACGGTCTGACCACCGGCGCCATTTTCGGGAATTGGCACCTCTACGACTACCTTTCCGTCTTCCTGCATAGTCAGGCGCAAGCTGGTCTTGGGAACCGCAGGCATGCTTCGGGCATAAATAGCTATACCTTCGCCGTAGAGCCACCCCTTTGGAACTTCAACTTCTTTAGGCTGATTCGTCGCAAGAGCTAAAACCTGCTTTCCGCGATATTCCAGCCACTTGTCTCCATAAGCATTGACTTCGCCGTCGTCAAGGAGATTCATCTCGCGTATTTTGATTGGACCTAATCCGCTTTTCTTGCCAAGTTCGTCAAGCGCGGACTCAAAGGCGAATGCCGCCTGAGGCGATCCTGGCGCCCTCATGTGACCTTTTGGTTGATTGTTGGTATAGACAATCTTTGATTCAACGTAAAACTCCGGCATACGATAGGCAATAGCTGCATCAACTATTCCGTGCAGATTGACAGTGGGAACTGGTTTGAATCCAGCGTATGCACCTCCGTCCAACAGAGCTTCGAACGTCCCCCCTACAAAATGGCCTTCCTTGTCAATCCCCAATTTCACCTTTATTTTGGAAGCGTGTCTTCCGTCAGTTGCCAATAGATCCTCGTTGTACCTAAGCGCCATTTTGATTGGGCGTTTGGTAAGGATAGAAAGCGCAGTGCACAGCGGAACCTCTCCTGGCGCACCTTTCCCGCCAAAGTCTCCCCCCAGCACTACTGGCATGATCTCGATCCTTTTGGGATCGAGTCCGAAGACCAAACCAATTTGTTCGCGTAACCTATAAGGACTCTTATTGGTGGCCCAGATTCTCAAGCTGCCATCTTGCTTGTAATCGACGACACAGGCCTGAGGCTCTATATACCCCTGATGATCCCCAGGGGTATAATAAGTTGCTTCAATTGTATGTGCGGCCTTACTTAGCGCTTGTTCAGCCTTTTCCTTGGAGCCGTGAATTTCAAGCGCCTGTATATTGGGTCCCATTTCCGGCTTAGCCACCGCACCCTTGTAATCCCAGGGTGCCTCATGAATTACCACTGGATTCGGCGCAATTGCATCGTCAGCGTTTGTGACAGCGGGAAGTTCCTTATAAGTTACTTGCACCAGTTCAGCAGCTTTTTCTGCTATTTCGCGGGTGGTAGCCACTACCGCAGCAACTCTATCCCCAAGCCAACGCACTCTGTCGGCTACAAGAATTGGGACGTCCATCACTCTACGACCATAAAGATTGCCTCCGGGAAGATCTTTAGCGGTAAAAACACCAATCACGCCTTCAAGCTTCTCGGCCTCAGAAGTGTCGATGCTTTCAATGACTGCAGAAGGATAGGCACTTCGGGTTGCAGCTGCATATGCCATTCCTTCCAGTACGATATCAGCACTGTATTTAGCTATTCCGGTAGCCTTGGCAACCGCGTCTATTCGACGTTCCGACATATATCCACCCTCTATAAGAAATTAAATCAAACAACCTCGGAACATAAAAACATGCCCGATCGGCTTATTTTTCGAAGTACTCCACGATTAGAGCACCCAAAAATCAGCGACCGTTGAAATTTTAAAATCTCAATGTTCAACAGTTCACTACTTATCCAATAATAACAAGATTTAACCATCAAATGAAGTCCTAACCGTAATACCATTGCAATCTGCAGTCCAGATCGCTCTGGGCAACCGCTCTTTGCGTGGTTAATAATGACTTGCTGTCAAAAAAGCTTTGGCTAATTGGAGGGCAAACTCCATCATCTGTAAAACTATGGCAAAATCTATTGGTGAATTCTTTTGAAGATGACTTCGTTTATACAACCCTGCCCTATCGGATTGTTTTCGCCGTCGGCGCCTTCAATTCAGCTCTTCATGCAGAAGTTACCAGAATGTCCGCACAGAGCGTGCTTCTTGTTAGTACTCCCGGAACCTTGCGGAGAATTGGCACTATTGACAGCCGAATTCCCATTTCCACTTCCTTTGTTGACGTGGAGGAGCATGTTCCAGGCGATGTTGCGATGCGTGCGACAAACTTACTTCGTAAGAACAATTGTGACCTGATCCTTTCGATAGGGGGCGGCTCAACAACCGGCACCGCAAAGGCAGTTGCACTGAATACCGAAATCCCAATAATTGCGGTGCCAACCACTTATGCAGGATCAGAAGTTACTCCTGTTGTCGGCATTACTACGGAAGGTGTAAAAAAGACAGTTGTGGACCCACGGGTGCTGCCAAAGACAGTTGTGTATGATCCACTGTTGACTCTTCATATTGGGTCTGAACTCACCTTAACCAGTTCTTTTAATTCTTTAGCCCATGCATTTAGCGCTCTGGCGTCACCCAGAAACAACCCGGTTACTGACCTCTTTGCAACCAGTGCACTTAGGGAGATCAATGTTGGCTTGAAAGAACTGGAAGGTGGTAACGGACAAAATTTGCGCGCAAGGACAATGCTGATGCGGGGGTCGTTTTACGCCGGACTTTGCCTAGCGCAAGCCGGCACCAGCTTCCACCATAGGATCTGCCATGTTTTGGGCGGGACATATGGGCTTTCCCACTCTAATGCTCATGCGTCTCTTCTGCCATACAGCGTGCAGGCAATGATGGATCATATCTATTCAGAACGGGTGAAAGCCAAGATCGTGGAGATATTTCACACTGCAGAACTGAATAACTACCTAATTCAACTATCTGAGAAATATGGATCCAGTCAATCACTAAGAGACTTGGGGATAAGCAAGCAAAATCTGCTGCAAGTAAACCAGTTGACATCTTCGACACTTGAATCTTCAGAGGCAAAGCTAAAACCCATATTTGCCGACATGCTACAGCAGGCATGGCTACGGAAACACAGTGCATAAGGGGACATGAATGGACATTGCAAAAGAAACACTTACAGAACAAGTACTGGACGCTTTCTCTGAAACGCCCTCTCCTCGGCTACGCGAGATAATGACATCGCTAGTAACTCACCTTCATTCTTTTGCCAGAGAGGTGAAGCTGACCGAACAAGAGTGGGCAGTTGCAGTTCAATTTCTCAAACAGACTGGGGATATCACAACTGACAAAAGGCAGGAATTCATTCTTCTATCTGATGTTCTGGGTCTATCCATGACGGTGGTTGAGATAAATGCGCCAAAGGATTCGCGGGCTACCGAGTCGACAGTCTTCGGTCCATTTTTCGTCGAAGGATCGCCTGAGGTTTTAAATGGAGGAACACTCCCCGGAGAGGCGCCTGGAATCCCATTGTTAATTTCTGGAACGGTAACAAGTGTGGATGGTTCTATAGTACCGGGAGCCTTGATCGAAATTTGGGAAGCCGACCAGCAAGGCCGCTATGACGTTGAATACCTTGACCAAGGCAGCGCCGGCAGAGGACACCTATATTCTGACCAAACCGGAAATTACTCTGTTTGGTGCGTCAAACCATCCTATTACTCAATACCCACTGACGGCCCAGTCGGGAGACTGCTATCTTCGTGTAATCGATCACCTATGCGACCGGCCCATGTGCATTTTAAGGTGTCGGCACCGGGCTATAAGACCTTGGTAACCCATATATTTGAAAAAGGCGATCCTTATATTGATTCCGACGCAGTTTTCGGCGTTAAAGACTCTCTGGTCAGAGCCTTTAAGTACCACGCTGACCCGGCACCCGAGAATTCGCCTCTAGCCGCAAACGAGTGGTTTGAAACTGAATTTTCACCGGTCCTTCAAAAGGCGGAAAGCTGATAATTTTGCATTGTGATACTTAGGCAAATCGGTAGGTGTTTTTTCCAGCTGATTTCGATCGATACATAGCTTGATCCGCCAAGTCAATCAGAGTGTCAATATCCTTTCCATTATGCGGAAATGTACTGATACCAATACTGATTGAGCATTCAAGTATCGAATCTGTCGTTTTGATTGGTTTCATCACATTTTCAATAATTGTGGTTGCGATGGTTTCCAATAGTTGTTCGGAGCCATAGTCAGCCACTACCACCAGAAATTCATCGCCACCAATTCTAAAGACAAAATTACCTTCGCGGATCCTCGCTTCAATGCGTTTCACAACTATCCTCAATACTTCATCGCCACTTGAATGTCCGTGTTGATCGTTAATGGTTTTGAAGTCATCTAAATCAAGGAACATAAATGCAGCAGAATCATATTGGTCCTTGAAAGTTTTGGCAAAGTTGGTGTACAAGAACTCTCTGGAGTAGGCACCTGTCAACCCATCCCGATAGGCAATTCTTTCCAGGCCGGCCACATAAGAAAACAGCTTTGCAACCCTCTTTAGTAATTCCTGATCTCTACTGGTAAATTGGTAACCGTGTCTATCCATGCCGCAAATTGTCCCTACTGGCTCCCCATTTGGCAGGATTATTGGAACTCCAATGAAGGAGGTCGGTCCTAACGTCTTAGTTACTTCCATCGAACACGTGAGAGTTGAGTCACTGGTGTCGGGAATAACAAGCACAGGATCCAAACCCGTTACAACCAAGCTGCAGTAGGTGTCAAAGAATGGAAGCGAGCTGCCTTCTTCAACTAATTTTTGATCTCTATTTAATGCTTTTATAATGTGGTTCGTTTTGCCGTCATTGGTCGCTACGAACAGTGTATCCACACCGATAATTTCTGAGAGCAGATCCAGGGCGCTGGCTGCCGCAGTCTCCAGGTTATGTTGGTAAAGCTCAACTTCTCGAAATGGCACTGCTAATTCCTGTTCAGCAATTGAAATGAAATTACATTATGAGCCTTATCAACCACGTAAGACAATATTGGAATTCGTCACACCCCTATAGTCATACTGCAACCTGTTTCCGATTTGAGCTTAGTCGATTTTGTTGCTTTAGCGGACTAAATTACATCCACCCCTCAAACCAGATGTAAACCCGCAGTGCCAAGAGAATCTAGACCCCTGATATTCAACGGAATTCATATTCGCTGGTCGAAACTGGAAAACGCCGACTATTAGCAGCTGGATTCATTGGGTTATTTAGTCTCGAATATCTTGCACAAGCCAATCAGTAGGTATTTCTCTACCCACACCATTTTCTATTGCACGCTCATAAATCAACCCACAGATTGCATGAAACTGTGCTCCTTGGGCATTGCCCCTTTCAGAAAAGGTTATATCAGTGTCATTCATTCTGACCTGGCGTTTATTACTGATTACATCGGACAAAGTTACGATTTTGTCTTCGAGTCCGTTCACGTTCCAACCTTTTGAGCCATGAAGATGCTCGTTCCATATCGGATGGTTGGGTTGAGCTTTGTAATAGATATATTCTTCTCTGGTACTCCAGCTGGGATTGTTGGACGGTACCGTTGCGTCGCCAAGTCTGAGCCAGCGATCAAACTTCTCGCGCGCGCTTTGATCCGGCCTACCCCCAATACTTGTGACGTGGGTTCCCGGGGTGAGATGATCTCCATAAATAACTGGCCCTACGGCATCCGTGCATCCGCAAACGATGTCGGCATCCTTACAGGCCATTTGAGGAGAATCGACCTCCTGGACCTTTATTTCATACTTTTGTGACATCTCATCGGCGAATCGCTGTCGATTGGTTTTGGTGGGACTGTACACCCTTACTTCTTTAATGTTGCGAACTTCAAGAATCGTTTCGAGGTGCCCTCTCGCCATACCCCCCGAACCTATCATTCCCAGTACCAAGGCATCGGCTTTAGCACCGTACTTAACCCCAATTGCTGAATCACAGGAAACTCTGACATGTTGCAGAATCCCATCATTCAATAGAGCCAGAGGTTCACCATTTCGGACCGATAATAACAGGACTAACCCCATAAATGTCCCCGGCTTAATGCAATACTTCTCCTGGGTGCGATTGCCGTTTACTGTCTGTTCCTCAAGCACGTCGGATTTCATTCGAATAGCGAAATAGCCGGATTTAGCTGAACCGCCTTCCATCGTTCCCCATTGATAAATAGATTTCGCATCTCCGCTTGGGATCCTCATGTCAATACGGGGTCTGCAAATGCCGTCTCCATTTGCGAGATCAATATATGACTCCTCAAGCGCCTTGAGCGCGCTTGGAACATCGAGGAGCTGCGAAACCATGTTGTTATCAATTACGAGCACTTCTCTCCCCTTTCCCCGGGTGATGAATCGAGATCTTGTTTTCGAACTTCCTAAATTAGTCCTGCGAAGAGCCAAGAGATTTTTCTTTGCAGCTACACCGTCAAAGGCGCCAGGTCGTAGATCTCATGGATGTACTGATTGCGTGAACCATTCGGTGGGTAATTCATGACCTACGCCTTTGGCGCGTGCCAGTTCTAAAACCTTTGCTCCAACAGCCGCGAACTGGATACCCATTCCGAGATTGTTAACAAAACATGTTATTTCATTGTCCCGCTTACGACCAATCTGTTTTCCAGCAATTATCTGTGCAATTGTCGGTACCTCATCCCAATTGATTGCTCCTTGAAAGGCCGACCATCCCTGGTCATCGGCAAGTTCTTCCATATCAACCGTATCCATAACCTCGTGCAAAGGTTTGGTATTGCGGGTGTGAATAGCCAATCGGTCAACTGACTGATAGGTGATTGAGTCAAACTCACAAGGTTTTATCGATCCCAGATGCTGACCGGGACGTATTTTTGTGCCATCAATAACAGGTTTTAGTGAGTTTGTTGCGCAAAGTAATACGTCAGCCTTTTCAACTACCTCATCCGCTCCAACCGTCGCGATGAGTGGAATTTCAAAATCAGGCGACATCTCAGCGATAAATTTTTCCAGATTATCTCGGGTCGGACTGTAAATGTAAGCCTTCTCAAAATCACGTACTTGGCATGCCGCAGAAAGTTGGGCACTGGCCTGCCACCCGGATCCGATTATTCCCAGGACTTTCGAATCCGTTCTAGACATGTATTTAACCCCAAGACCGCTGGTCCCTCCAACTCTCATCTTTTGGATAAATCCATCTGGAAAAATAGCTAACGGTTCTCCAGTGGAAACTGAAAAGAGTAAAATCAATCCCACCCAGCGGTTACCAGGAGCAGCGGGAACCTTGACACGTCTTTTGGTGCCATTAATTTCTGGCCAGGTTATTACGTCTGAATTGATACGCACCGCGCCAACGTCAAAAATCGGAACTACTCCGTCCATAGATTTCAGACCGTATATTCCCGTCTGATTGGTAACTATTGTGTCTGATCGCTGTCGATTTAGGGCTCTGCCGTTTGCTTCCTCGGAATATAAGATCTCAAGCGCACCGAGAACGGATTGCATATCCAAAATTTCCTGCTGCTCTTCAATGCCGAGTACTAGCGTCATTCTGGGATGTCCTTTCAGAGTGTTTTATTGTGAGCAACACTGGAATTTCAAAAGCCTGAGTTACAAGACAATTGTATCTAAGGCTGGACCGCCCATTTCATAAAACCCTAAACTCCGGCAATATGAAATTACAAACTCGATTTGTCCATGCCTACCGAGGACTGGTACAAAGCGAGGACGCTATTTTCCCACTTAGGAATTAGTTACGCCCAAACGGAGACTGGTCCTGGTTTTCACGTTTTGAGCTAGGTGCATTGTCCCGCACATTCGCAATCGCATCCCGTTCGTTCGCTAGACTGTCTCGCTCATTCGCAACAACATCTCGTTCATTTGCTAAATTGTCTCGTTCAGCAGCGGCGGCGTCCCGTTCGTTTGCTGCCAGGTCTCTTTCGTCTGCGGCAAGGATTCTACTGGCATGGACAGGGGCCACTCGCGGTCTTGGGTGATGTAGATCTCTTTCGCATTCGACAATCAACGAAGGCAAATCTTCAGCAGGAACCGCTGCACCAAAGAGCCATCCTTGGGCGTACTCACATCCAAGTTCGTATAGCAGATTCTGCTGTGACACTGTCTCTACTCCTTCGGCCACACATGACCCGCCAACAGCCTTGGCAAGTTCAATTACGCTGGCCACAATAGCGTCATCTTCAGTAGAAATACCTAATCCGTCAATGAAGGACTTGTCAATTTTGAGTACCCGAATTGGATAGCGCTTAAGATAAACCAATGAACTGTATCCGGTGCCAAAATCGTCTAT
>JAKBSX010000726.1 GCA_021844725.1 Actinomycetes bacterium
CGATATAAGCCCTAGCCTCTCGTTCGCTCGGGAACCGCTTCATAAATTCATAGGTAGATATGGTCACGCCGTCATTCATGGCTCTATCTTACATCGTTGTAGTTAGGGTGTCAAGTATATAAATCCCCAAAAAAGATGGTAATACTCTACGGCACACGTAGAAGGAGCGACAGATTTCGCTAGAACCAGGGGTTCCTGTGCCTTTGCAGCTTTGTATTCGATCCGAGACGGGCAGAGAAGGGTGTCAAAAGCTCTTCGGTATCTTCGCCAAAATAGAGCGGCGTCCTGCTGGGCACACCATCCAGGGTCAAGTCCATCCCCTCTGGTATCTCTACCGACACCAAATTGAGTACCGAAGACCGGTTCTCCAGTAGGTACCTTTTGCCGACCCCTTCACTTAGCCCCTTCCAGGAACAGCTTCGAATCTCGGAATTCAGAAAGATACCCCCGTCCTCACTTGGAATCACGGCTTCGGTGGGCAAGATCGCAAGCGGCGAGTAGCACGAATCCCCTCGGTAGCGGTAGGAGTTAGCGGCGGCGTCATGGAGGTCACAGCCCTCGACATGGCCAGCAAACACAGCGTATAGGTCATCCACCTCGACGTCTAAATCCATGGAACCCAAGATTGAGTTGGCGACCACCCACAGTTCCACCATCTCGGATCTAGCTTGCAAAAGGCGCTTGACCGCTGCGACCAATACCGCTCGAGTGCGGACCAGTCCAGAAAGAAGCTCCAACTCCCCGAGAACTAGCTCCTTTGGGGAGAGCCAATCGTCTTCTGAAAGCCATCTCAGAGCTTCGATCGGATTCATGACGAAATCCTATCTCGTAGTGGAATTTCTGCCAACGGCACCCCATGAGGGCGGTAGCGGTCAGTTGATCCACTCATTTTAGAAATTCGTCGATTGTCCCTGGTAAGTCGATCAAATTATCCTGGTATTTTGACCCAAACCCACTAGCCACCCTAGTGGAGCCCGACTAATTTATTTCAGGTTCGCAACTTGGCTCCAGCCAGCTCTTGGAGCCAGCTCAAAGCTTCGACCGACCCATAAAGCCAATCCAAAAGTCAAGTGGAATATGCCATGATGCATTTAGCTGACGGGCGCAAGTCCTCCACCCGTCAGCACTGGCCGATCTAACTGGACTACTTGATAATTCCACCCTTGGTCATCGCCATGACATCGAGCGCCTTATCGACATCCTGTTCTGACATGAGTCCCTCCTCCAGAACCACGGTTCGGAGGTCCTTATTCTCTGCGAGCGACTTCTTGATGACCTTAGCCGCAGCTTCATAGCCGATATAAGGGTTCAACGATGTCCCAACAGACGGCGACGAAAGCGCATAGGTCCTGCACCGATCGACGTCTGCCTCGATCCCGCTGACACACTTATCGGCCAAGGCCACAGAAACAGAGGCGACGAGTTCAATCTCTTCGAGTAGATTCCTCGCAATTACCGGGAGCATTACGTTTAGTTCCAAGTTCCCGGCTGCCCCGCCAAAAGCCACCGCCGCGTCACATCCCATAACTTGTGCGACAACCTGGCAAACCGCTTCAGGCACCACCGGGTTGACCTTGCCTGGCATGATCGACGAACCAGGCTGAAGGTCGGGGAGGTGTATCTCGCCCAATCCACACCTAGGACCAGAAGACATCAGTCTCAGGTCATTAGCAAGCTTGTAGAGCGAGACGGCGATAACCCGAATTGCCCCCGAAAGCTCTACGAGCGCATCACGAGCACCCTGCGCCTCGAAGTGATTCCTGGCCTCGGTCAAGTTGAGTCCCGTGTCGGTGGCTATTTTGGAGATAACCCGCTCCGCAAATCCAGGCGGGCAGTTCAAGCCAGTGCCCACCGCAGTTCCCCCAAGCGGAAGCTCTCCTACTCGAGTCAACACCGAGCTGACTCGCTCGATCCCATAGCTAATAGCGGCGGCGTATCCGGAAAATTCCTGGCCCAAAGTCACCGGAGTTGCGTCCATCAGGTGTGTCCTGCCGGACTTCACAACCTCTTCAAAAGCTAATGCCCGCTCAGAAAGTGCTCCGCTCAGGTGCTTTAGCGCCGGAATTAGTCGTTGAGCGCTCAGCCTGGCTGCGGCGAGGTGAATCGACGAGGGGAATACGTCGTTTGAAGACTGTGAAGCGTTCACGTGATCATTGGGCTTTACAACCTTTGACAACGACTCGCTCGCCAAATTAGCGATCACTTCATTGGCATTCATATTTGAAGACGTTCCAGAGCCGGTTTGAAACACGTCGATCGGGAATTCGGAATCAAACTCTCCAGATGCAACCCGGGTTGCCGCCTCAGTTATCGCATCGGCTAGTTGCTGATCGATGACTCCTAGCGAGGCATTGGCCTGCGCAGCAGCCCCCTTGATCGTCGCCAGCGCCCAAATGAGGTCCCGCTGTATCCTGAGTCCCGAGATCGGAAAATTCTCTACCGCCCGTTGAGTCTGTGCACCCCATCTTGCCAACTTGGGTACTAGAACATCTCCCATCGAGTCGTGCTCTATCCGAA
>JAKBSX010000727.1 GCA_021844725.1 Actinomycetes bacterium
TTGGAGCCAATCAGCGAGCCCGTCTCATTGAGGAGACTTCTCGCTCCTGATAATAGTTATTTGTGGACCGGGTGGCGTTGGTAAAGGTACCATCGCTTCTCGGCTGACGGATATGAATAAAGATTTGATATTGAGCCGTTCATGGACCACTAGGGCGCGTCGTCCTGGTGAAAGTGGCGGCTCATATAATTTCGTGTCCCGGGAAGAGTTTGAGAAAGCTATTTCTGAGGATCAGTTTTACGAATGGGCAGAATTCCTAGGCAATTTGTATGGAACTCCCAAACCAAGCCCGGACATGGACAGCGACCTGTTATTGGAGATCGACATACAGGGTGCTGAGCAGGTGCGGGCCAAGGATCCTTCCGCGGTGGTAATTCTGGTAGTGGCTCCTTCCACAGAGGAGCAGCGCAAGAGAATGCTGTCGCGTGGCGATGATCCCGAAAGCGTGGTCCAAAGGGTGTTGGTGGGAACCGATGAGGTTGAACGCGCTAAAAAATTTGCCAACTATCTGGTAGTCAATGACGATTTAGACAGAGCAGTTGGTGAAATTTCATCTATAATCAATTCCTTACGGTCTAATTGAACCGAAATTTATTTCCAGACCAGGAGATCTTGTGGCTGAACAGTCGAATCTTTCAATGATGATGCCTCCAGTCGAGAACCTTCTCGAACTGGTGGATTCAAAATTTACTTTGGTGACCATCTCAGCCCGTAGGGCAAGGCAGATCAATGCCTATTTTTCCAGACTTGGTGACGGTATCGGATCGATAGTTCCTCCTCAGGTTGACTCGATAAGCAAAAAAGCGCTTTCGGTAGCTTTCGAAGAGATTGCAGCGGGGAAGATCACTTACTCAAGGCCCGATCCCAATGCTGTGGTGGAAGAGCCGGAAGAATCAGAAGCTGAGGAATTCTTGCTCGAGCTGGAAGGCGAACCAGAACAGGAAGGCGAGCAACCGGATCTTTAGGAACATCGGCAAGCGGTCGTTTGGTTCAAAGATTTATCCATTGCAGGTATGCCTGCAGCCATTGTTGGCCTAGGATTTAGGCAAATGTCGAATATCACTTACTTATCTGGTAAGAGGGTTGTTTTAGGTGTGGGCGGTGGCATAGCCGCGTACAAGTCGGTGGAGCTCTTACGCAGACTTATCGACCTTGGGGCCTATGTGTCTCCTGTTCTAACCAGTTCGGCCCTGAGGTTCGTAGGGGAAACCACGTTTTCGGCGTTAGCCTCCGAACCGGCCAGAACCTCGTTGTTCGATGACAGGGATCCGATTCCTCACACTCATCTGGGACAAAACTGCGATCTTTTACTAATAGCTCCTGCAACCGCGGATCTGATAGCACGATGTGCCACTGGCCTGGCAGATGATCTTTTGACCACCACCCTTATAGCAACTCGGGCGCCAGTGATTATGGTCGCCGCTATGCACAGCGAGATGTGGGAGCATGCCAGTGTCCAGGCAAATATAGCCACGTTGCGTTCAAGAGGAGTTATTGTGCTTGAACCCGAGGTTGGTCGGCTGGCCGGAGGCGATTTCGGAGTAGGCCGCTTGGCCTCTGTCGATCAGGTACTGGCCGCTATTGAGCAGTGCCTGGCTCAATCCGGGATACTCAAGGGCAAAAAGGTTCTGGTAACCGCAGGGGGTACCAGAGAGGCAATTGATCCGGTCAGATATATTGGAAATAGGTCGTCCGGAAAACAAGGGATTGCTTTTGCCAAGATGGCCTCCCAGCTTGGGGCGGAGGTGGTTTTGGTTACCACAGTGGCGGCTGATTCTGTTCCTAATTGTCAGATGGTGATGGTGGAATCTGCCAGCGAGATGATGGACGCGGTTATGGGAGCATTTCCCGGCGCCGATATGGTTGTAATGGCCGCTGCGGTGGCGGATTTCAGGCCCAAACGGATAAGTTCCACCAAGCTGAAGAAGTCTTTCGGGACTCCGGAAATCGTTCTTGAACCTACAGATGATATCCTTGCTGAGTTGGGACGTAAGAAAAGGCCAGATCAGATTGTTATCGGTTTTGCCGCAGAGACCGGTGATCCAGGTGCTGAGGCAGCCAGGAAGCTAGAGGATAAGAACGCTGATTTCATTGTGGCAAATAATGTGCTTGAGCCAGGGTCAGGTTTTTCGACCGATACTAACCGGGTGACCCTGGTCGGAAAAGATTCGACGACAGAATTTGAGATTGCTTCAAAGACCCAGGTGGCTGACAAGGTTCTCCAAATGGCGACAAAGTGGGCTTGCGAGAACGGAATTTGGGTTTGAAGATTTTATATGAGAGGAGAGCTTAGGGTGAGATACACCTTTACTTCTGAATCAGTTACAGAAGGTCATCCAGACAAGATGGCAGATCAGATTTCCGATGCCGTTCTGGATGCAATTCTCGCGGAAGATCCCATGGGAAGGGTGGCCTGCGAGACGCTTCTCACCACTGGGCTGGTAGTTGTAGCTGGCGAGATCACCACCAGCACCTATGTCGATATCCCCAGAATCGTTAGAAAAACTGTCTGCGAA
>JAKBSX010000728.1 GCA_021844725.1 Actinomycetes bacterium
CTATCGGGATAAATCTGACCACCAGTGATCTTGGCTCCGTAGCCAAGAAATGCAACCCCTGAGAGTATGTGGAGTGCCGTATGATAACGCATGTGCAAATACCTTAGAGACCAATCTACATTACAATGAACTTTCCCGCCCTTCCTTTCTTGCCCAACCTCACTCGCCAATGAATGGACGACTCCATTTTCGCTCTTAGTAGATTCTGTCACTTCGCAATCGACGCCATCGTCAAACACTATCTTTCCGTGGTCAGATGGCTGTCCGCCACCTCTTGGATAGAGTGCGGTTCTGTCAAGGATTACCGATTTTGAATCAGGAATCTCGACCACCACTGCGTCAAATTCCCTGACATAATGATCGTCAAGGTACAACAATTCGGTCATTACGCTAGAATGCAACAACAACACCTTTAATCATTTGTTGTGGGAAATTTGCAGGATAACCCTGAAATAAACTCGGAATAGTATGATTTTGCAGATTAGAACATGAGCCATTTCGGAGAGGAGCCAGATACCTACAAGGTCTTGGTCTATAACCAATTGTCTCCTGACGAGGTTGCAAAGGCCAACATCGACATAAAGAAGGTTACATTCTGGGATATCAGCACAAGTATGCCTGGAAAGACTGCAGTCGACGATCCTCACTTGTCTGTTTACTGGTATGGACCAACTGTTTCAGCGGAAAAGGGACTTGTAATTCATATGAAGTCGCATAAACTCGAGAGCAAGTTTACAGACCCAATAAGATCCATAGTCACGACCAGAGTTGGAGGAACTGCCACAACAAAGGATGCCGAGTCAGAATTCAAGAATTTCACCATGAAGATCAACTATTCTTCCATAGCAGATCTGGCTAGGGAAATACAAAAAGTTGGAAACCTCGCATGCGATTGCACCCTCGAGTACGAAATGATTAGCAAAGACGAGAAGGCGCGATCAACTATACCAAAGACCAAGATTTTGGGCGAGAAACCACTCGAAAAGTGAAATAACACTAGTGGGCGGCTACCCTATTCGATCGCAGAAGCATTCTGGCTTGTTACCCATCAGATAGGGCATGCGCTTCAGGGGAGCTTTTTAATTTTGGATGTCACTCCTATCAGCGAGTACTGGGGTCATCTTCTAAACTCGGGAGAGACAGTCTATGCAGGGCTAATCTACAGGGTACCGCCTAGGTTGTGGCGGTTGTTGGAGAACGTGCAGAAGACGTTGAAGACAATAGATTCGCACCAGATATACACAAACCCATGCAACTTTCATGTTCCTGTGAAAGGTTTGGGATACCTGGACCAAGAGATTGACAGAGCTCGGTATGAGCTTGCTCTTCAGGCAATTGAAAAAATAATTTCTGAATTCACTCCATTTCAAATTGGTATTCGTGGTCTCGGTGCTTTTCCCACGGGCGTGTATGCCCGAGTGGAAGATGAGGGCAGGTTCAGAGAAATGAACGAGCGGATATCGACAGAACTGAGAGGGCAGGTTGATCAAAGCCCATACGATTCTGAATCGTTCGTTCCACACGTCACACTTGTTTCGTTCAATACCAAGGACGTTGGCGGACTCTTGGAGAAAATTAATTCTGAAGAAATGCGAAATTTGGAGTTTGGCAGTGCAGGAGTTTTCGAAATTGAAGTGGTTAGGGCTAACCTGATTCTCGCTTTAGGTCCCGAGGAGACGCAAGACAGAGCATACAGTCACGTTCGCTCATTCTGGCTCGGCAAATTTAACCGATAGAAAGGTTATGCATTACTTTCAGGTCTGAAGCAAACATCTTCAGATCAGAAGGTATCTCGATATGGATACTTTCCTTTAGAGACAGCCCCTTTCCCTTCTTCTCGTTCCATACTGCACTATTGAAATCAAGTAACTTCATCTCGTACTTGATGTAGTCTTCATTCCATTTGCCATGCTCGGGAAACAATTGTTTGTGTATGCTTGTGTTCGAATAGGTTCTGAGCCAGATTGCTTCGGTGATAAATGGGCAGATGGGCGCTAGTAGCAAGAGAAGTGATTTTAGGCATTCGTGGAGTGTAAATCTTGCCGAAAGAACCTCCTTTTCATTAAAGCCAACGCCGTAAGCCCTTCCTTTTGCGAGCTCGACATAATGGGCCGCGAAAACATTCCATGTGAAGTCGCGAATCCTGTTTGCCGGGATGAAGAAGTTGTAATCCTCGTAACCTGCTAGGCATTCTTTTACCAGGCTGTTCAGTTCGGCGAGAATCCATTTGTCACTAGCTGACATTTCTTCCCATTTCAGCTCTGTCTGCGGCAAATCGAAACCAGCAATGAATCTCGATATGTTCCAAAGTTTAGTCAGGAACTTGCCAGGACTCGCAATTTTCTGTTCGGAACAAGTGTAATCTGATCCTACAGTGACTTCAGATGCAATCCACAGTCTAAAGTTTTCGGCACCGTACTTGTTGAGCATGAGTATCGGGTCGATGACATTGCCCTTGCTCTTACTCATGCGTTCACCCTTTTCGTCCAGGCCCCAACCAGTTATCCAGATG
>JAKBSX010000729.1 GCA_021844725.1 Actinomycetes bacterium
CGAGCTTCTTGTTTACCGCACACCGCACCCCTGAATATCTACTAAAGTTACTTCGAGAGTATGCAAGTTCTGGAGATCAGATAGTTGCGGTAACGGTGGCAGGTCTCTCCGATGCGCTCTCCGGCGTTGTCGCTGCTCAGAGATTGTTTCCAGTTGTGGCCTGTCCTCCAGACCTGGACAAGTACGATTTGCCAAAAGTGTTCTCCAGCGCGTTCACACCTTCTGATGTCCCGGTCGCATTCGTGAACGATCCAACCAAAGCTGCCAACTTTGTTGCACAGATATTTGCACTTACAAACAAACAACTGTCAGACTCGATAGCGAAGGCAACTTCCGAAAAGAAAGTTCAAATAGAGAAGTATGACTTCGAGCTTAATCGCAAGTAAGAGGGTGTCTTCGATGTCGGTTCTTTTGGAATCAAACTTAGAAGGAAAGACACTGCTACGGCGTGGCAAGGTACGCGACGTGTATGATGAAGGGGCTGAACTACTGATTGTCGCGACCGACCGCATCTCTGCCTTTGATAGGATAATGCCGCGCGGAATTCCGAAAAAGGGCGCGGCTCTTACTGATCTATCAGAGTTTTGGTTTCGAAAGACAAGACACATCTTCGATAATCATTTCATCTCAAAGTCTGGGGACCGCGGACTGCGTGTCAGAAAGGCAAATCGCATTGACATTGAATGGATTTGCAGGGCTTACCTCTATGGCTCGGCATGGCGTGCCTATTCAAAGGGGATCAAAGAGGTTTCAGGAGTCAGACTTCCGAGTGGCCTTCAGCTCGCAGAGGAACTTCCAGAGATAATCCTTACTCCTACCACCAAAGCTGACGAGGGGCACGACATGGAACTCACAAAGGCAGAAGCGGTAAACAAGAAGCTCGTAAGCACGGATGATTGGAAAGAGCTTGAAGAAGCCACGTTCAAGCTGTTTGAGTACTACAAGAAGGAGGCTGGATTGAAGGGAATCATAATCCCAGACTTCAAGCTTGAATTCGGGAGGGTGGGAGACTCTCTTATCCAAATCGACGAGCCGCCGACACACGACTCTGCACGTTTCTGGGCAAAAGACAAGTACAAGGTCGGCGATAAGCAAGAGAAGCACTGCTTGGATAAAGAATTCCTGAGAGACTTTTTGATGCGAAAGGGATTTTCAGGCGAAGGAGAAATTCCTGAGCTACCTGATCTAGTAGTCGAACAGATTACCAAAAGGTGTGTGGGGGCATACGATGTTATTTCGGGCAGGTCCACCATGGAGTCCTTGGGACTCTTGAGCGTCGACGAAGTGATTACAAAACTGGGCTGATCAGTTCGGTGCGTCGACAGTATTGAGCAAAAAGGAAGCTAGTCCAAAATATTCTGAGCTCTTTTCGCCAACAGATTTTCGATACAGTGTTGCCGAGCTAGAGACCATTCTTTCAGAAGAGGCGTATGTGAAATGCAAAGCGAAAGTAGAAGCCGCTCTTGCATATCAGCTTTCGAAAGCGGGGTTGTGTTCAATTCAGATTGCAAAGGAAATCAAAGTGGCATGCGACAAAGTCACCGCTGAAGAAGTGTACGCTGAGGAATCCAGGATAAAGCACGACATACGTGCTCTGGCGAACGTGATCAGGACCAAAGTCTCTGACCCGGCAAAGCCATTCGTTCATCTGACCGCGACTTCATATGACATCGTAGACACAGCCAACGCGATCAGACTAAAGGATGCAATCAAACATGTGATTCTTCCAGACCTGATAAAACTAGAGAATGCTTTGATTGAAATTAATCTCAAGTACGCATCAACGGTTCAAATCGGCAGGACACACGGACAGCACGCAGAACCCATCACATTCGGTTTCTTCGCAGCAAACTACGTTTCTAGACTCGGGCAACGCATACTGAAGCTGAACGAGAACGCAGATCAACTTTGTGGCAAGTTCTCTGGCGCTGTAGGAGTCTACGGTCCTCTTTCACTCGTTGTGCCAGATCCAGAGAGGTTTGAAAAAGAACTACTCTTAACCCTGGGACTCATTCCCTCAGAGGTCTCGTCACAAATCGTTCAGCCTGAGCCAGTGTCTGATTTGATGCACGCAATAGTTTCAACATTCAGCGTTCTGGCAAATCTGTCGCGAGACCTTAGGCACCTGCAGAGGACCGAGCTTTCGGAGATTGCAGAAGAATTCTCTGGTGCTCAAGTAGGTTCCTCGACCATGCCTCAAAAAAGAAACCCTATCAACTTTGAAAATGTCGAAAGCGCATGGAAGAAATTCATGCCGCAAATGGTAACGGTCTACATGGACCAGATATCAGAGCACCAGCGCGACCTGACAAATTCGCTTTCACAACGGTACCTTCCTGAACTGTTGGTAGCATTCGATTCTTCTGTAAGACGTCTCACAAGAACTCTGTGGGATGAGAAGTCTGGCAAACCGAGAATGACCGTGGATTCTACTGCGATGAAGAAAAACTTTGAAATGAGCTCGGACAAGATTGCGGCCGAACCTCTATACATTCTTCTTGCAAACGCTG
>JAKBSX010000730.1 GCA_021844725.1 Actinomycetes bacterium
TTCGGCAGTGAAGCAAACTATTTTCCATTGAAGATGAATGACTATCTGGCCAATCTTGCGTATCTTGTGTTAAATACATGGCCACAGAATACGTTCGAATTTGAGTTCGCTGACAATTTGGGAGATGTATTAGCAAGTACAAAGAGCCTAGATGCAGTACTCATGCAAATTATTGAGAACTCAGTCGATGCATCTGACGATAATGATTCGATCTACATCGACGCGAAAAGTGTTGTAAACTTACCATTCAATGAAGACTTACTTGATCAAGGTGGTGGGAAAATCCAGATTACGATCACTGACTCTGGAAACGGAATTGACCCAAAGATAGCGGAGAGGATCTTCGAACCTTTGTTTACTACTAAGAATGATTCGGCAAGATTTGGTCTAGGACTAGCAATTGCCCGCGAGATATTGAATTGTCTTGGCGGAAGTGTATATGTTGAGGATAGCACCTCAAACCAAACGGTAGTTCAAGTGGAACTTCCAAAGTATATTTCAGGGAGCTAGAACTGTGAAGGATCTAGGTCGTGGAGATGTCTTTGTAATCAATGCGTCTACTGTATTGATAGTTGACGATCACAAAATGGTTTGTGAAAGCCTTAGCAGATTGTTTGAAGAGGAAGATGGGTTCCATGTTATTGGGATGGCAAATGACGTACAAAGTGCCGTTACTATTGCACAATCTAACCAGCCCGATTTGGCAATTGTAGATTTTCATTTACCTGACGGCGACGGAGTTACGGCAGGTGAAAGGATACTTGGAGTAAGCAATTCAACCAAGTTACTTATGTTGACGGGCGAGCCGAGTGAGAAGGTGTTTTCGGCTGCTATCGAGGCTGGATTCAAAGGATTCATTCTCAAAGAGAAAGCTGCAAAGCAACTAATTGATGGAGCCAAGTGTTTAGTAAACGGAGGCGTATGTCTTCCTCAGGAGATGATTGCTGGTATCTTGCCCAAGATGAAAAAAAGTTACCAAGGCATAGGAAGCGATCTTACTACGCGCGAAATTGATATTCTTAGATATCTGTCCGAAGGAAGCTCACCACAACATATAGCCGAGCACCTTTTCATCAGTATACATACTGTGCGAAATCACATTCAGAATATCTTAACAAAGCTTGGTGTTCATTCCCAGTTGCAAGCCATAGCTATAGCGCATAACGAGAGAATTATCCCAAGATAAATAGTTGAGTCTGAATTACAAATAGCTCGTTGTACCTTACCTATTGCAATAACCGTAGGTTTTCGGTGTGATTGCACATGACCTTGTACTGCAGTCCGCACACTTTGCAAGGTTAATTCCATAACCATAGCCTCGCGGAGTTCTCGCATCGAACATGCCAGAAACTGAACTTGACTCAGAGTTACGAGGTTGAACGCTGAGTTGGCCGTGATTTACACATCGAAGTTGTCTTTGTGATCTATTTGAATGTTGCATGATTGTCTTTCCCTTTTTCTAGAGTGGTTTGTTTATAAATTCATTATCGCTGGCGGGGCCAGAATTAGTAAGTTGAAAATGTTCTATTTCTCACTAGTCAATTTTCACTAATTTTCATTGCAAAGAAATGGTTAAGTTTACCTAGCGATTTTGGCCAAAATATGCCTTCTAACTGCAGGGATACTCATTCAAGATTATTGCATGAGATCAGAAAGCCAAAATCATACACCTGTCAATCGAGTTCCTAGCGCACCGACTCATTCTGTTAGAAGTTCAGCAATCGCACAGAGGGTTGTCCCACAGACAGTTGTTGCACCGAAAGTTGTCCCACCGAAAGTTGTTGCACCGAAAGTTGTTGCACCGAAAATTGTTGCACCGAAAGTTGTGGCGCATGGGGCGACGGCGCAATCTGTATCTACATGTAGATCATCAACACGGTCTCGTGCTGTAACTTCCAACTGCCCACGTCGACAAGTTGGAACCACTACCAAAGCAACAACCAACCAACCCCGTGAAACTTCCAACTGCCTACGTCGACAAGTTGGAACCACTACTAAGGCGGCAACAACTCAAAGACAAGTTCGTTGTAACCAAACGCGCCGGATACAATCGACAACTCGAAACTGCAAAGCTGTTAGAAGTTCTACAAAAAAGGGCATCCGAGAACTCCAAACACAAAAGCGAAGTCTAGTCTCAAGAGTCATTTCTAAAATTGCCATAGTTATGATTCTGCTTTCGGTATGTCTGTCTTCTGTGGCGCTACTTTCAATGCATGATTTCTCGCAGTTGGCAAGTCACCTCCCATTTAGTAATGCATCAAGAGATGGAATTGTTAACCCATCTTCATCGCTGGCACCATCTCCTAATTTCTTCGATAGCTGTTCTCAAAGTAGAATCGATAATTCGACCGGATGTACGAATGCGTCTCTTGCAGCGATAAATAATGCTCGAAAAATTGAAGGACTTTCCCCGATGATACTGCCTGCGAACTTTACGCAGTTGTCCACAATCGATCAACTTACCTATGTGCTCAATTCAGAACGTACGGCACCGAAAGTTGTTGCACC
>JAKBSX010000731.1 GCA_021844725.1 Actinomycetes bacterium
TGACAGTTCATATAGAACTGCAAGGATGGCGAGGCGACTTCGCTGATGTACTGCATCGGACAGGTTGATTAGAGATTTCGGAGTTGTTGAATCTGACATTGGTCATTCACCTTTAGGTTGATCGAGATAATTTGGTTGACAGTATTTGAATTCTTCTGACTTACTTAGGTAATCAATTGCAAAACGCGGGGACCTTATTCGCATATAAAGTAAGACTGCGCCAGCTACAAGAGTTAGTCCCGCAGCTACGTAACTTATCGAATGGGGAGGTATCCAGACATTGAGCCGTGCGAATAACTCACTAGAACGTCTCGAGAGAGCGATTCCGAGAAAGAAACTTAGCCCAGCAAGTAAAGCTAGTATTTTGCTGCGCGACGCAAATGCGGCAACGCAGATAATCAGCGCCACCGCCAGCAGGTGGGAAAGTTGGTTGGAAAGACCCATACGACCTGACGTCAAAATCACAGATATGCCGACAAAGCCAGCCATAAGGTAAGTGAGCGCAAAAGTTGGCAAGCGACTACTGGAGCGCTGGAAAAGAATCGACAACAAAATACTGGCAACTATGCCAATTACCCAGAACCAAGTCGAATTTCCGATCGACCAGATAACTGGGAATCTCCCAGTAAATGAAATAGGGCCTCGAATTGGAGTGCCCAGCGATGTTAGTGCAATAATGTTCTTGCCGGAGTGGCTGACTATACAGGTGATCGGTTTCGGTGTTCCAGTCATTAGCCAGCAGCTCTGGATGACTTGTTTGGTGTTAAGCAGTGGAGTACCGAGAATTGTCATGACACCCAATGCGGCAGGTAGCAGCCAAATCCTTTGTTGAAGAATCCGTGCCCGCCTTCTGAGCGAGGTGATCATCGTCAGTGTGTCAGCTGCTGACACTTCACCACATTTGTCAATGAGTGTCAAAATATCGGACTCGGCCACATCTGCTAGTCTATACTACAGAGTACTCGTAGTAAACAATTGCCGCTAAAAGTTAAACTCGCCCCAATTGGGAGGAAAGATGTCGCTGGCAAGGCGCTCATTTAATTTATGGGAGGGACCCGTCCTAGCGCAAAACCTGATTCGAGCGCATCTCACGGAGCGGTAGTGATAACCATCAGCTCATTGAGTTGAAATTTTTGGAGGGTTATGATTGGGCGTATGCCCCAAATGGAATTCATGTCGCAGAGCTAAGTCATCTCAAGAATAGGCTGACAAAAGTTGGGGGAGATAAGTGAACAGACGAAGACAGCTACTCTTACCGTTTTCGCTAGTGATAATAACTTTATCTGGATGCGGTCTGTCGGCCAAGCCAGAAGCAAAAAACAATCAATCCGTGATTTCTACGACGAGTTCTTCAATCCCTCCCGTTCCCATTGTCAAGTCCATTGATGCCAAGATTCAGGGGCAGCCTTACGGAAAGGGACTAAGCGCTGTTCGTTTTGTCTCAGCCACCACCGGATACATGGACGGCAACGGCATTATTTTGAAAACAACTGATGGAGGACAGATTTTTAGCGCAGTGGCGCATACCAGCGTGAATTTGACCGGACTGTCAATTGCAAAGACAGCAGCCACCACCGTTGCCGCCTGGGGTGGCCATAGCATCCTGGTAAGCCGTAACAGCGGATCGAACTGGTCAACTACCACATTGCCGCAAAATATCATCCAGGCTGAGTTTGTAACGGCATCAGAGGGATTTGCCATTACCCAGGGTAATCGTGCAGCTTCTACCTCGTTACCCTCGGCGCTTTGGCGTACCGCAGATGGAGGAGCTCACTGGGTCCAGCTTCAAACACCAAGTCCTCCAGTATCGGTCTCATTTGGCAGCGCAGGCGTGGGCTGGGTAGGAGTTGTAGGCGGTGATATATTCCAGACGGTGAACTCAGGCCAGGCTTGGAATCGTGTCTTGCACCTCGGAGCTAATCTTGGACAAGCGAGGGTCTATGCGGTATCCTCGCAGGTTTGTTGGGCACTCATTACCGGTGGCTCTGGAATGAGCCAAACGTCCTACTCGGTGTTCCGAACCACTAACGGAACGAACTGGACTGCTGTTCTTGGAGTAAGCACCGCTGGAGCAGGTCCTGCTCCCGGTAACCCAACAAACGTACCGAAGGGGACTGGTTCTTCACCTGGACCTATGGCAGTTTTGGGACCAGGTGAGGCAGTCATCGCCGGGGTATGTGAGGCCTGTGGTTGGGGTACGGCCTCACTTAGTTCTACCCAGGATGGCGGCGCAAGCTGGAGCAGCTATCCGACCATCAGCAATAGTGAGGGTCCACCAGCAAGCATGTCTTTCGTTTCATGGAACGAGGGATGGGTGCTTGACAACCGCGGTGACAGTGGGAATGGCGTTCTTCTTCACACAATTGACGGTGGCACAAGCTGGAAAGAAGTTTATCCAACAACTCGTCCACATCCAACTATAGGTATCTCATTCGTGAATCAGGATATTGGTTTCGGCATAGGTGTTCCTGGCAATGCAAATGCCGTTGTTAGATCTAGCGACGGAGG
>JAKBSX010000034.1 GCA_021844725.1 Actinomycetes bacterium
GCCGAATCTGTCGACCTCCACTATCGCTACCCGCCAACCGCTGAAGGCATCAGCAGGAAACATATTTCCGCTTCCTGCACCTACGATGACCAGGTCATACCTAAGTTTAGACATCTTCGAACTCCACTCTAATTCGGTCTACAAGCTGGTCTTGGAGCAACTGATCTGTTTTTACCCAGTTCCACGAAGTTCGTTAATGAATTCGGCCGGATAAGGATCAACACCAACTCAGGAGGATCGGCCAAAGCTTAATTATGCCTCTCCGCGCGCGGGGTAGTTGTGGTCATTTATCCAACTGATGGAACTGACAACCTCATCGAGATGTGGTCGCCCAAATGGCATCGAATTGAGAACCGATGCATAAAGAGTTCCATCCGAACGAATCAGGAATAGACCTGGTTCACCGAACTCCTCTGGCTCGCCTTCCTTGATCCCTTTTGATATAAAAAGTCCCCATGCTCGCATCGACTCGACCGATTGGCCATAGCCGAGAGTAAGGCTGTCAAGGTCCCATTCCTGTGCTGTTCGTTTGGCCAACTCCTCAGTGTCGCCACTCACTGCAATGACTGAGTTCACTCCTAATGACGCAAACTTGTCAAGGAGGCGGTCCAGCTGTTTTAGGTAACCCCGACAAACGGGGCAGTGATATCCGCGATAGAAGACCACAAGGGAATAACGCTCTGGGCGTTGATCAGATAGTGACCAGTGTCCACCGCCAACTGTTGCGACTTCAAGTTCGGGCGTCGGTTGTCGAGGCTTAAGCATTAAGATCACTCCGTTCGATCAGGTGGCCCAATACATTCAGGCATCAATGGGCATTGTGCCGATACGTAATAATGACCACCGAAACTGTTTTCAATATGACTAACGCACGTATACATGGCCGAGAAAGGGCCAGGTAAGGCACTATCACGGCTTATATCACTTGTTTAAACCCGGTTGCGATACTAGGTATTCCAAATAATGCTCGAGGGTCTGAAGGGAATCGCCGTCCCTTTTCTGAAATTTCGAACCTACAAGTCACAAAAACTCAAAAGTCCTAAGAAGAAATAGGGTCGAAAACTCGTTTGGGCAGGTCACCCTCACAATCCAGCAGAGTCTTATTTCGCAGCACGTTGCCATGATCTCATAGATCCGCCAGCAGGCTGGACCTAACGAATGAGCCTTTTACCGGAGTAATAATGTGCGTTTGTTTAGAGGACATGAACTGCTAGAAGACTCGATATTCATCAACAATCACTCAAAATAAGGAAGTAGGGTGCAGGCCGTACCAATATAAAGGTGACCTAATGCGAGAGAATCTCTCCCGCCAAAGCGTGCGCTAGGACCAGCAGTTCAAATGTCAAGAAGGAATTAACTAATACCGGCCATTTCGACTCCTATAAATGCCGTCGTCTTCAAAGCAACACAGAAAAATAATCTAAGTGAACCTTACAGTAACTGGAAGGTCTATAACGTTAATATATCTAGTTAACCAGGGAGATGCCATGACTAAATCAACAACTATAAAAGTGAAGGAAATACACTGCACTGGCTGCGAGAACACAATTAGCACAGCTCTGAACCGCCTTCCAGGAGTGCGGCATGTCATCGCCAGCTCCATCGATAATAAAGTCAAACTCACATTTGAAGAAGACAAAATCGATGAGCCAGAGCTGCGAAAAAAACTGGCAGAAATTGGCTATGAACCTCTCGAAAAGCACACAGCTGGATAACTGACCATCAAAGAAGGATTCATAATGCTTATTGGCGAACTTGCAAAAAAGATGGGAGTCAACCCAAAAACGATCCGGTTCTATGAAGAAATAGGACTTATGCCAGCCCCAGATCGCACGCCCTCGGGATATCGGCAGTTCAGCAATGATGACCTAGAGCGTTTGCGGTTCATCCGCAGTGCCCAGCGGCTCAACCTTCGACTCCCGGAGATCCAGGAGATTCTAGCATTCCGTGAACGCGGTGAACAACCATGCGGATATGTCATCGCCCTGATAAAACAACAAGTCTACGAGATTGATCGCAAAATGGCAGAGATGGCACAACTCCGCAATCAGCTAATCGAGCTCTCAAGCTATGTAGATGATCTACCAGCTAGCAACGCAAAATACTGTCAACTTGTCGAGCACGAGAAGCGGAGCCACGACTCTGCGCAAACGAGTTAGGTACTTATAAAAGCCCGACATAGAAAAATCTAGCCATCTAAATAAGGACAACAGGTGACCTGATGTTTACCCTCAAGCACGATAGTCGCAAGCTATTACCCGCAACCGAAACTGAATTTACTGAGGACGAATGGCTGGGCAGGCATTTAAGGGTTGAAGATGACGGTCTCGCCCGACTTCAGCTCTCGTTAGGCCAGATGCACTGCTCATTCTGCGTCTCTACAATAGAGAAGGCCGTAGGCCGCCTGGAAGGGGTAAGTGGAGTGAAGGTCTCGCTGGCACACGAAGAGGGGCTGGTCACCTACGACCCCAATGTCGTTGATCCACAGCAAATTGTTGAAACACTGCGTGCTGTAGGCTATAGCGTTCGTGATCCCCGGAAGTTAGCCTCGTACGAAGAAGCTGAAGCAGAGCTGCACGGGGAGCGCAACCGTTTCCAAATGGGGCTGGGAGCAACAGTTGCAACCCTTGTGTTGATGAGCCTTGCCTGGACCGGACATACTCTTTCAGTAGCCTTCAGCGGTAACAGATTCGTAGTCGGACCCTGGCTTATATCGGGGCTTGCTCTTTGGGTAATAGGTATGGTTGGAAAGTCCATACTTTCTATGGCAGCAGCAAGCCTACGTCGCGGCATTCTGAACCAGCATGTTCTACTCGAAGCCGGAGCCATAAGCGGGCTGATTGGTGGTCTGCTTGGGCTATTTTGGGCTCCCAAGACCTTTCCCCCAGGTGACTTCTTATCAGTTTCCGTATTTATCACCACTTACCACCTCTTGTCCGGGTATGCCTCTTCGATGGTACGAACACGGTCATCCCAGGCGGTACGCTCCCTTCTCTCGCTTGCCCCTGACACTGCCAAAGTAATCAGAAACAATATTGAATTAGAGATTCCTACAACTGAGGTCGGTCTGGGAGAAATCGTTCGAGTCCGTCCAGGAGAGCGAGTCCCGCTCGATGGGATAGTCACATCTGGCACTTCAGACGTCGACGAGTCAATGGTGAGCGGAGAACCGATACCTGTAATGAAAAAACTGGGTGCAGAGGTTATTGGCGGCTCGGTAAACCAAACAGGGAGTTTTACCTTTGAGGTCACTCAAATAGGCGACGATACTTTCCTTTCAAGAGTCGCCCGACACATCGAAGAGGCTCGTGCGCTCAAACCTGGTGTGCTACAACTCGTCGATCAGATCTTAAAGTTTTACGTTCCTGCGGTACTCGGTGCAGCAGCGTTGTCCCTGATTATTTGGACATTCGGGGCTTGGGCGGTTACCGGTCATTTAGATGTGACAAGAGCAATCTTTGCCGCGCTCGCGGCCCTTGTCATGGGTTACCCCTGCGCACTGGGAATGGCCACTCCCCTTGCTATGATGCGTGGCGGCGGTATGGCAGCAGAACGGGGTATTCTTATGCGATCCGGTGAAGCATTTCAGATATTTGCAGAAATCACAATCGCTGTCCTGGACAAAACTGGCACTCTTACGGAGGGCAAACCATCAGTCGTTGATGTGATAACAGCCAATGGGACGACCGAAGATGAGGTGCTCTCACTGGCAGCGGCAGTCGAAATATTCTCCGAGCACCCTCTAGGCAGAGCGATCATTAACGCTGCTCTAGCGCAAGACGTTGAAATCCCAAACGCGGGCGATTTCGCTTCGCAACCGGGTGAGGGAGCTTCGGCCACAGTGAGGGGCACCACGATCAAAGTTGGTAAACCCTCATGGGCATTAGACAAGGAGTCCTTGGGCTCAGCTCTCCTTGAACTTAAGGCTGGAATGGAGGACCGGGCGGAAACAGTGATTGCGGTAACCAGAGATGGAGAGATAATCGCTCTGCTGGCAATCGCAGACAAGATAAAACCTGATGCTGTTGAAACGATACGCCGCCTTCAAGAGAAAGGCATTATGCCGGTCATGGTGACAGGTGATTCTGAGCGTACTGCTTCCGCTGTTGCAAAGTTGGTAGGCATATCCACATGGAATGCCGAAATACTGCCCGATGGAAAGGCCGAATTTATCCGGGGCTACCAGCGCGACGGTTCGCGCGTACTGATGATAGGCGATGGAATAAACGATGCACCAGCCCTAACCCAGGCCGACATCGGAGTCGCCATCGGTGCAGGAACTGATATCGCCATTGAATCCTCCGATATTGTGCTCGTCGGAGATCGACTATCCGCAGTCGTAGAGGCCCGAGACATCGGAGCTACAAGCTATGCGAAGACGAAGCAAAATCTAATCGTAGCTCTAACGTTCAATGGATTAGGGGTCCCACTTGCCATAACGGGATTGGTGAATCCCACCTGGGCAATGCTAGCAATGATTTCCTCGGTAACCTTGGTACTCGCTAATTCCTTTGGGGCACGATTTGGAAGTAAAATGGTCAAAGACATCGGCCAATTTTTCCTAGCCTCGTTAATCTCATTACTAACAATGGTCGATCCACGAAAAGCACGTCTGCTTTTACGAAATAGAACAGCGGCTGCACTCCTTCTGGTTGAAGTCACAACTCTTGCTTTAGGAGTGGGCTGGACCGTTTTACTCAAGATGCCGTAATTACACCCGACCCAGTCCCTAGCTATTGATTCTTTGCAATAGTATTTTCCTATCCATTGGACTCAATTGAATACTCTATAGGGGTATACTGTATCTAAAGGAGGGCTATGCCATGGGCAGTCCCGGATATCTTGAAAACAAGAGTCAAGTACTCAAAAGGCTAAAGCGAATCGAGGGACAGGTTCGTGGCCTAGAAAGAATGGTCGATGAAGATACCTACTGTATCGACGTCATCACCCAAATCTCAGCTGCGACTAAGGCCCTTCAGGCCGTGGCTCTTCAACTTATGGGCGATCACCTTTCTCACTGCGTTCAAGACGCGATCCTTACGGGTGGCCCGAATGCCGAGGCAAAGATCCGTGAGGCGCGTGAAGCAATCGAACGATTGGTGCGATCATGACCGACAAAAATAAACAGCTAACAAAACCGCAAACATGTGCGTCAGATCAGGAAATACCAAGTTGTAGCACTGGGCCTCTTGGCAGATTCACCTGGACTTTGCGGGAATTACGAAGCCTAATTCAAAGAAAAGAGGATGCTGTGGGCAATGACAACTGAACTATTGGCTTCGGCCTTCAGTCACTTTTTCATTAATATTGGCTTGGGTATAAAAGAAGCATTCAACATGTTTTGGGAAACCCTTTGGGCTATGATTTTGGGTTTTAGTCTCTCGGGCGTTGTGCAAGCGTTTATATCCAGGAATGAGATGCAGGCTCGCCTGGGTAATCATCGACCTGGGTCCGTTGGAAGAGCCTCGATATATGGAATGGTCTCTTCCTCCTGCTCCTACGCAGCCTCGGCAATGACCAAGTCTCTCTTTCTGCGAGGGGCCGACTTCGTGGCGGCGATGGTATTTATGTTTGCTTCCACAAACCTGGTAATCGAACTTGGTATCGTGTTAATAATCCTCATTGGATGGCAGTTCGCCCTTGCTGAGTTCGTCGGTGGGGCAATAATGATAGTCCTGTTAGTAATCTTCGGTGGACTGTGGTTCCGTGGGCGTGTTCTAGAGGAAGCTAGACACAACGTCGGAGTCAGTGAAAACGCACACTTGCACGGCGCCGTTAGTGAGGAATTACGGCAAAAGCCACTTCAGGAGCGAGTCAGGTCTCTCGGAGGATGGTCCGATGCCGCTGGTTACGCAATGTCAGATCTAACAATGCTGAGAAGAGAGATCTTCATTGGATTTTTAGTTGCCGGATTCCTTGCCGCTCTAGTACCTGTCCAGGTATGGAATGTCGTATTCTTCCATGGCCACGGCGCCGGTACAACTATTGAAAATGTAATTGTTGGCCCCTTCATTGCCTTGATCAGCTTTGTGTGCTCGGTGGGTAATATTCCACTGGCTGCAGCACTTTGGCAAGGTGGAATTAGCTTTGGCGGGGTTATCAGCTTTATATTCGCCGATCTGATCAGCCTACCCTTACTCCTAATTTACCGGAAATTCTATGGAGGCAGAATGACGCTGCGAATGCTCGGCGTCTTTTGGGGGGTTATGTCGCTGGCTGGACTCATCACCGAAGGGATATTCCGTATTTTTGGTGGCGTCCCAACAATCAGACCCAAAGTAATCGCCAGCAATGCACTCGGATTCAATTACACCACCATCTTGGACATTATCTTCCTTGTCATCTTTGGAGGAATGTACTGGCTATATCTCAACCGGGAAAGGTTCGGAGGAGGAACAGGCTACGCAAAGGATGTAGTTTGCGGGATGCAGGTCCAGGTCGCAAATGCACCAGCCACTGTCAACTTCGACGATAGCACTTACTATTTTTGTTCAAATCGATGCAGCGAACGCTTCATTTCTGAACCCAAAAAATACACCACAGGCAACCACAAAGAAGGAAAGGTGAGCCAAGTTATGGATCACGAATCTAATCGTGGCTCAGTGAGCGAGATTGACCCCGTCTGCGGCATGATGGTAGAGTCCAGCACTGCAGCTGATCATCAAAACTATAAGCAACACGACTACTACTTTTGCAGCACGGGATGTTCCGAAAAATTTAGAGATAAGCCCGAGCGGTACGTGTAAATAGTTTGCTGACATGAATCGTTAGTTCAGCAATTGAGTCCTCTCCCATGATTCCATTTGATCTCAAGTATTCACCGAGTTCAACCTCACTCATCTGGGAAGTTACCACTACGGCATGGAACTTGGCAACTGAAGAGCGATAGTCGCTTTTCCCTGACCCAAGAGACTTGGCAGTGCGTTTGATTTTACTATTCCAAGAATAAACAGTGGTAACCGGAATAGAGTAAGCGGCAGCGATTCTCTGTATTGATCCCGATGGGGCTGGATCATCTTCAAGAGTTCGATTAGTTCTTTGCGGACCTTGTCCTTCAGCTCTTTAATGTACTCGTGCAACATCGTATTCCTCTCTGATAATTCAAACTTAGCTGATAATTTGCTGCGTCAACTAGCTTGACAGAGGGGGCATCACTCAACCACAAGACCATCTTAGCCCTATCGGGTTCTCCACTCACTAGGCAGCAGGTTAGAGGCTACGCCTCGTTTTCCTCGCGGCAGACGACCTCGAACGGTACGTGATTGGAATTGTTGCCACATGTCGGGGGGGGGGGGGTGACACACCGCTAGATATTGATACATTTTCGATCATGTCAGAAAGATCGGCTGACGGTACAGCAGGAGAGAACAGATAACCCTGGCCAAAGTGGTATCCAAGACTTCGAAGCATCTCTAACTGCGAAGTCGTCTCGATTCCTTCGGCCACCACTTTAGCACCAAGGCTATGGCCGATAGTGATAACCGCCCCAAGCAAACGTTCTCCATCAACACTATCGTGTGCCCGACCCACAAAAGACTGATCGATTTTTAGAATACTTGGGCGCAATACGGTGAAGTAAGAGAGCGAGGAATAGCCTGTCCCAAAATCATCAATCGCAAGCGAAACACCGAGCTGGCGCAAACGAGAGGCTACCCGTGCGGCAGCGTCGATGTCTGCGAAAGCAGCCCCTTCGGTGATCTCAAGCACCAAGCGACTTGGTTCAAACTGGTTCGTTTCAAGTACTTCTTTGATCTTGTTCAACAACTCTGGATCGCGAAATTGTCTGGGAGATAGATTGACAGCTATGTAAGGCTGTGCTTCTCGCTGGTCAAGATGCCTCCAAGATGCCGCTTCTCTAACAGCTTGGCCGAGTGCGAAGGATCCGAGGTCAAAGATAAGCTTGCTCTGCTCTGCAAGGGGGATGAAGACATAAGGAGGCACCCATCCAAGCTCAGGGTGGTTCCAGCGCATCAGCGCCTCGACGCCAACGGTTTGACTTGTATTTAGATCCACAACCGGCTGGTAGTTCATCAAGACCTCATCTGTCCCAAACGACCGCCGCAGCTCTTGGACTAGCCCAATGCGACTCGATACTTGATCGTACATTTCAGGCTGGAAGAGGGCATAGCGATTTTTACCTTCATGTTTGGCTTCAGACAAGGCAGTGTCAGCGTTCCGGAGAAGATTTACACTATCATTTTCACCCACGCAGGTAGCGATTCCGATGCTGGCAGCTTGGTCCAGACTCTCTTCTCCGACAGTAAACGGCTCATCAAATGCACTAAGGAGGCGTTTGGCGATTGCCTCTGTCTCGTGTGGATTCGTTAGCCCTTCACTCAGATAGAGAAACTCATCACCACCAAAGCGACATAGGATGTCAGATGAGCGGGTCAACTGCTCAAGCCGCCTGGCAACCTCTCTAAGGAGGTCATCACCTATCTGGTGGCCGAATGTATCATTAATATCCTTGAATTCATCGAGGTCAATTAGAAACACTGCCAAGGTTTTTTTACCCCTGGCTGACCTAGCTATTGCCTTAGTCAGATGGTCCTCGAACATAGCTCGATTCGCAAGTCCAGTGAGCGGGTCATGCTGCGCCTGAAAAGAGAGTTGAGCCAGAAGTAACCGCTCTTCAGTAATATCTCTAATCGAAGTGACAAAGTACTCTGGGTTTCCCAACTCGTCATATGCGAGTGCCGCTGACACCTCGGCCCAAACAATATGTCCGTCTTTATGCTGATAGCGTTTGGTGTAGGTTCCCTGCGACTGACCACCTTTAAGCGCTCGCTCACTCAATTTCTTAGAAATATGTCGATCCTCAGGCACAGTGAAAGGAGCAAAGTCTTGGCCAAGAAGTTCCTCGCTTTCACGTCCAAGCATTTTGCAAAGGGAACTATTCACCGCAAGCATGCGGGTCTCAAGATCGGTGACAGCCATGCCAGCGATATTGTTTGCAAAGGCCAGATGGAAACACTGTTCACTTTGAAGAAGTTTGGCAGCCGGTCCGACAGCATGACGTTCGCGTTTTTTGTCAAAACACACACCAAGCAAAACGGGTATCACTAGCACGGCAGCTAAAATACTCCACGCACCCCAGAGCTGACTTGCGCTATGAGGAAGTAACAGCTCTTGCGTTATAGAAAAAATGATGCCTTCGAGAGCAACCGCTACTGATCCGGCAAGACCAAAGATGCTACCAGCATAGACAATAGGAATAAACAGGAACAGAATCAATACAAAACCAGGTACAGGGCTTCTTCCGAGATCTCTAGCTATACCCGCGCCCAAGTGAATCAAAAGAGCTGCTGCCAGTAGGGATTGAGCCAGCCAAAAACGACGATCATTGATCGGGGGGTGCGTGATGCTCCAAAGCAGATCCTTCTGCAATTGGCGACCACTTTCATGATTTCTCATGTTGCCGTTCCCCTCGTCTAATTGCTTCTGTTATTTCCCATGCTAACCCAAGTCGATTCTGCTTCCAAACAACAGCATTTTTTGATCTATACGCTCGTTCGCAATTGGCTTCGCCAGATTTTCATTCGACTATCCCACGAATTTCAATAATAACTGCTTTTTAGCGCAAAATCATTTCATTGAACTGGCTCTGGTGCTCTTGACTGCAATGATGAAGACCCGGATTTGGGCAAAATTCTACCGCTGCTCTGATTATGACTGAAGATCAAGCTGTCCGTCTTGGTCCCCCTCGAATCGTATGTAAGATCTTCACCGACGCCAGCCACATGGAAGACCCTCCTACGATAACAAACCGTGAGACCGACAAAATAGAAAACAACAAGGGATAATTCGAGGGCATCGTCGCAAGTTCGGAGTCTCAAGTGTCGAACCAACTGGAAGCATTTCGAAAGGAGAGACCTCCACAACATCATCTTGCCGTTGAATCGCTAACACTGGTAACCTGGATGAAATATATATTCTTGATCTTCACAGTGTTGTTTCTAATGAGGCAATCTTTGAAACACATTTGTATGCCAATGAGACATAACGATATAAGGCTCGATGTCTATGTAGAGATGAATCAAAATCTAAAAACCTGCCTGTAACCGACAATCTGGTAACAGATAGCCGAGATTGGGGATAGTATTTATGTGGATATTTTTCACATGGGTCTCTTGCATCATAATATTTCTTATTGGAGAGTTCCTACTAATCAAATCCCATGATCGAGTATGGAAAGCCGGAATCCGAGAACTGCAAACCCGAGAATTCGCTCTGCGAACCTACAATCTCTGCGAACGAATGAAACAATCTGCAGCCATGCTTCAGGTAGTAATCCACGAACCCTCCTTTATTCCCCTCGTCAATGGCAACGTAGACATCCAAGGTGAGTGCCACGCAGCCTCATTAACCGAAGCTCAGAAAATCATGGCCGAAGTAGAAACGCAGCTCCTCATAGACCCATCTGCCAAGCCGTTTAGAGAGAAGTACACAGAATTATGGAATACCTTCAACGAGTACATTATCACCTACCTTTACGAACCACCTGGTATTTGGCACGCAAAAAAGACATGCTCGCTTGAGCAAACAATTGACACGCTTGCCCTCGAAGTGCGATCCCTTGCCGATAACCACCTGGAACGACTCGACACTCAAGCCCTCTGTGCTAACTGAAATACCCGAACACATTTGGTCCAGCAGTTTTAACAATTTATAGATATACGCATGTCGCGAAAGCGTACGACACTACTTGGGAAATGACTTCCCGCACATTTACAAACCTGAGGTCTTCGGCTCCCCCCAGAGTGTGGTGCTCATTACATCGATAGGCTCAGAAGCGCTCTCCCCACTCTCCCTGCGGTATCCTTCTGGAATAACATCGATCCCAGGAAGTAAGTCACCAAAGCGCATGTATTCCGGCTCGAACCACAAAATTGCCTTACCAGTTGGCCCATTTCTATGCTTGGCCACAATGACCTCTACTAAACCCTGGTTTTCAGTTTTTTCATCATAAACTTCTTCTCTGTATAGAAATAACACCAGGTCAGCATCTTGCTCAATTGCCCCTGAATCCCTCAAATCCGACAACTGTGGCCGCTTGTCGTGTCTGGCTTCTAAGTTTCTTGATAACTGAGACAGGGCTATTATCGGCACCTCAAGCTCTCGTGCAAGCAGCTTCAGGTTCCGGCTAATCTCAGCTACCTCTAACTGACGATTCTCAGCACCCCTGCCTTTACCATTGCCACCCATTAGTTGCAGATAATCGACAACAACCAGCCCCAGTTTCCCCTTAGCTTGCTCTTTGAGCGCCGCTAGGCGTATATCTGCTACCTTCACCATAGGGTCACAAAGGAGCACCAAATCGGTATTGTGGAGGCCCAAAACAACCTCATCCACCTTTGCCATCTCATCATCTGTCAACTCTCCGGTTTGAAGTCGAGACAGATTGACTAGAGCACCGCTTGCCACCG
>JAKBSX010000035.1 GCA_021844725.1 Actinomycetes bacterium
CTCCGTCCACAAGGGCCTTAAATGGAGTATCAAGCAAAGAGTCAATACGTCTAGGGCCATCTATGGTCATAATAATAGTGTCAGGCGCAACACAACATGGGTTCGTCAGAAAACTGTGATTTGGATGAAGGGTATTTGTTGGGAGTATTTTTGGGAGACGGAAACTTTATGTATCCACAGAGTAATTCTAGGGCCGAAGTTAAGGTTTGGACCAAAGACGAAGGCAGCGATGGTATCGCGGAGACGGCCCTAGTGTGTGCTGAAAAATTGAAGCATCGCTCAGACTGGAATGGCTGGTCTAATGCTGGTTTGTATAGCAGAATGGCAATCGGAAGATTACCTCAGCGATTTGGTATGGACTGGGGCAACAAACACGTTAATGAATTTATCGAATTGACTTCTTCCGAGTTTCATGAAGGATTCTTAAGGGGATTATTTGACACAGATGGTCATATTGAAGGTACCCAACAAAAAAGTTGGTCAATTCGCCTTGGTCAGTCTGATTTGTCGGATCTAAAAGCCGTACAGCGAATGTTATTGCGTCTGGGCATCAAATCCCGTATTTACCATTCTAAAGATGCCGGAATAACCGTTTTGCCAGATGGTCGCGGAGGTTCCAGAGAGTATTTGACGCAAGCAAGTTGGCGTTTGGTGATTTCATCGGGCGATATTGACATATACGCAAAGCGTATCGGTTTTTCACATACACAAAAAAATAAGAAGTTACAAGAAATCGTTGATTCTATTAAATTTTATAGTAAGCCCTTCAAGTCAAGAGTGCAATCCCTTGAGTTTGTCGGATTTGGCGAAGTGTGGGACGCAGAAGTGTCGGATATACACGCCTTTGATGCTAATGGTATTTATGCTCACAATTCCGAAATAATTTTGAGGGATTGCCAACTCTGCAACTTAAGCGAGGTGGTAGCGCGCGCTGATGATACTATTCAAAGCCTTGAGCGCAAGGTGCGTGCGGCATCCATCATGGGGACCATTCAGAGCAGTTTTACCGATTTTCGGTATTTGTCTGACGAGTGGAAGCAAAATTGTGAGGAAGAAAGACTTCTGGGAGTTTCCATCACAGGGATCATGGATTGTCCGCTTTTAAATGATGCATCAGACCCGGATTTGCCTGAGCGTCTAGGATATCTTCAGGAATGCGTGATTGAGGAAAATACTAAGTGGGCGCAATGGCTTGGTATCAACCCTTCCACGGCTACAACCGCAGTTAAGCCGAGCGGCAACCTGAGTCAGTTGGTTGATAGCGCATCGGGCATTCATCCCCGTTTTTCCGAGTACTATGTTCGTACCAACCGGGGTACCAAGATTGATCCTATCTCCCAGTTCTTGTATATGTCGGGCATTCCCACCGAGGACGACGTTATGCAGCCGGATCGCGGATGGGTGTTTTCTTATCCGATCAAGTCTCCGGAGGGGGCTATCACCAGACATGATCTGACGGCAATAGACCAGCTAAAGCTTTGGTTGATCTATGCCCAGCATTGGTGCGAGCACAAGCCTTCGATCACCGTGTATGTGCGCGATCACGAGTGGAATGAGGTCGGCACATTCGTTTACGATCATTTCGATAAGGTATCGGGGGTGAGCTTCCTACCATTCGACAACGGCACTTATCAGCAGGCCCCCTACACGGAGTGCTCGAAAGAAGAATATGAAGCCCTCTTGACAAACATGCCAGAGGTGCTAAACTGGGATCTGTTGAGCCAGTATGAGCAAGACGACTGGACTACAGGAGCACAGGAGCTAGCTTGTGTTGCGGGCCAGTGCGAAATCTAACTTTAGGAACAATATGTTATCAGTTCAATCTCTAGAATTTGTAGCCACATCTGAACCCACGCCGACGTACATCCAAGGTCATCTAAACATTTTGGCTAACCGCATCGCTGGCATCAGCGAATCAAAGGGCTTTCATGAACCCCCGGCAAAAGATGTCGGCGTTCACGCCATTGCATATCTGTATATGATTTCAGAGTTCATACGCGAGTTTGAGCAATATCGTAAAGATCCGACCATTGAGTACGATGACCCATCACCGTTGGACGCGAAGAGCTTCAACAAGGTCAAGCTGCTGCTGGTAATTTCTGAAATTATTGAAGCGATAGATGCGCTCGATGCAGGCAATGAGGAACACCATAGGGAAGAGATTGCGGACACGATTATTCGTCTGCTAGACTATTGTGGAATGAATCAGATCGACATTGATTCGGAAGTGTCCAACAAAGTGAAGATCAATGAAAAACGGCCTCACAAGCACGGACATAATTTCTAAATCATAGTATAGATTTTTCATTTTTCGCACCGTATAAGAGTTAGCACAATGATTAACATTACAGCACAGTACCTCGTATGGCATGCCGAGTATCTATCGGTGAATGCCTCACCCTTTAAAGGTAAAATGTAACGCTCTCTGGACAAGACTTAAAAGCAGTTTATCTAGAGAGCCAGATCAAAAATCTGGCTCTTGACATTTGTAGGTGATGTGATACAATTGAATATATACCCTCGTCGTCTAACGGATAAGGCGCTGGTCTTCTAAGCCAAGAATACGGGTTCGATTCCTGTCGGGGGTGCTTGACTATCAGAAGCGAAGGTGCTATGATGGTCGTAACATAACAGCGATGCAGCGATGCGTAGCGATGAGGCGAAGACACCGCTTTGAGAATCAATGATTCAAGGACAAGCGTGAGCGCCGGTCGGGGGTGGGTAGCCTCCATGAGCAATCAATAGATTGCGCCTAACACGCCCTTTATGAGGAACTGGGGTTCCTAGCGGACTGTAAATCCGTCGCTTCTGGCTGGCAAGGTTCGATTCCTTGAGAGGGCATTACAACACGAGAGTGGCGAAATGGTAAACGCACTGGATTTAGGCTCCAGCGTCCCTTGTAAGGACTTAAGGGTTCAACTCCCTTCTCTCGTATTAACTTCCGGTATATATCGTTGTATAGGTATACATGTGGAGCAATCCGTGGAGGTTCGAATCCTCTCAGCGGCATACGGGCCTGTAGCTCAGCGGGAGAGCACTGGTTTTGCAATCCAGAGGTCGAGATATCGTAATTCTCCAGGTCCATGCTATTATATTTGCATCATGAAATATGATGACAACAAATATAGCACTAAAATACACGTCTATTATGATCGACATCGTTGGGAACGATGCCCTATCTGTCATGGTACAGGAACGGTTTCTTCCGGTTTCTATTCACCACATGGCTATGATCTTTCGTTCTCTATGAAACAGGAAAAATGCCATTCCTGTGATGGCCGAGGCATAGTGCGCTAAGTCTAATCATCTTAGATGAGATATGCTATACTCTTGTTTACAACCAAAAGGAGACAAAATGGCATCTGTAGTATGTAGAATGGTTTGCAACGATAAAAGAGAACAGTCATGGGGCACGGAAGTGTTTTTGACGCCCGTCGTCGTAAACAATGAAGAAAAAGATCACGAAATCAAAGAGTTTTTTGAAGCAACCCCAGGCGGCTCTTTGCATCTTTATATCAAAAATGAAGCTGCTGCTAAGCATTTGGAGTTGGGCGGTCATTACTACATAACATTAGAACCTGTAAACAAGTAAAGGCAATAGCTCTGTGAGTAATATAAATATTTGCGAAAACGAAAATGCATCATATATGAGCATAGATTCGATCCCTTCTTTGTGTAAGGGTATCGTTATGACGATGGATTGGGTGCGTATGCCAGATGGTCGTTCCTACTTGGGTTTTCATGGAGATATCGGTGTTGCTTCAGCGAAAGAAACATTGGGATGGGAACCTACGGGTCATAATTCAGCCAACTGGTTTTGTAGAATTTCAGGCAAAAATTCGTCGGTAGTTCTAATGGGCTGTCAAGTACGGCTGGTGCTTGAAAATTCAAACCCTGAAACCACTACAGACATTTATGTCGTGCCTTAACCAAGGCAGACGTTGATAGAAAAATCTTACCCCGCTTGGGGGATAAGTTAGGGCGACCTAACGAAAGGCGGCTTGACAACCGTCGCTCGCAAGAGTAAGCCAAGCATGTGAAACCACCGTGGATATTGCAAGATGTCCTTGTGTTGTGAGCTTCAGATGGCGGAGGGCAATCGCCTGAGTCGCGTCATGTTACGCAGCATGACAATCTGGGTGTGGCAAGCAACATATGTGGGAAACTAGTGAATTGAGTCCGAAGTCGGTAGCCAAGGGCGGTTCGCATGAAGGGCAACTAGCAGAAAGGCGTTTTTGTGAAAGTCCAGAGATGGTCGGTAGCCTCACCAGCGAAAGCCTACGAAGGTGTGTGGTATTTTGTAGCCCAAAAGGAGACGAAGCCACTTGTCAAGCACATCTTCTGTCATATTGACGATTAGCTCAAAGGTAGAGCTTTTGCATTGAAAGCAAATGGTTATCGGTTCAAATCCGATATTGTTATCCAAGCAAAAGTCTTGACACGTAGGAAATCGAAAATTCCCTAAGTCTCCACCGCAAGGAATGGAGAGCTAAATGAATCGCAAGTTCATTTGGTTTGATAGCAAAGTAAAGTTGTCTAGAGGCTTGCAACCTTTGGGCGGAAAGAAATGCGTCGAGTAGATTTCTTCGTTACGAGTGACGCCCGTAAGGCGTAGGGAATGGCTAGCTACCAACAGTAATGGGGGTGGATAGGATGCTAAACCATACGGCATTTGAGGCTAGCTGTTCGCTGGGGTAATCTCGCCCAGTGTTTTATTACGGGGAGTGGTGTAGCGGTTGCACTCCGGTTTGAGTAGTTTTAAATTTTATTTTCATCCAATACCCTCTGGGTGGCTGCGCGATACCTCGGCGTTCACAGTGTTTTGCGATTGCTTTATCAGATACGCCTAATTCTTGAGCAAGTAAAGTTCGGGGTTTTTCCCATACCATTTTGGTCAGATCTTGATCTGAAGGCCATATAATTTTTGCTTTTTGTGGCCTTCCAAACTTTTGATCGCAGATGTGGCATCGTTTAGATGACCGCGAAATTTGTACGCCGCACTCGCAAAAGTAACTAATTCTAGTCGATTTCTTCCGACTATAAGAGGGAGTCTGAGAATGACAAAGAGGACATAAAAATTGTAAATTGTTCAAAACATTGTTAGACCAGTCGCCATCAAGGTGATGAATGTGTAGTGTCACCGGCTTACCAAGCCAACTGTCGGTTATAGGACATTTGGGAGTTGAGCATTTATAAGGTTGTCCGCTTTCAATCATAGCTCTTTTTAATAGAGCGGGACGTTCTCGCCCCTGTATTTTAGATCGTTTAACCAAAATATCGACAGGAGCCCGACGATTTTTACTCATTGGAGTATGGTCAAACGACTTAAAGTGCGTGGTATCTAATTCAAATTTATCAATTTTATTGCGTAAATGTGATATGGTACCACCGGCGGGCGAAGCTCCTAAAAATACAGCAAGCTCCCTTAATGAAGATACATAAGGAAGTGCCTCTTTCAAAGTCTCCTTGGTATATTTTTCTTTATGTAAAGAAAAATAAGATTTCAAACCGTATTTTTTAGCCCAGTAAATGACTGTCGATAAGCTACAATTTTCTATCTTGGCTATATCATTAAATGATAATTTATTGTTTATGTGATTCTCTAGTATAGATTTTTGCATTCTGTATCTGTTATGTGCTTGGCATAGTTCGTTTTTACAGCCCGTAGGAAAATCTGGCAATCCATCTCGTTTGGGGCGAGAAGACTGAGCGTTCGAATCGCTCCGGGCTGATGTATAAAACCGGCAGTCGCCAGTTCGATCCTGGCCTTCCCGATTAGCCCTTAAAGTTCAAGTGGCAGAACACACCTTTCGTACAGGTTGAGGATGCGAGTTCAAGTCTCGCTAAGGGCTCTCGCCAACATCGTCCAACAGGATAGGACGCATACGTGGTATGTATGTAATTTCGGCTCGAATCCGAATGTTGGCTTAGTTTGCCCGTATCTCTAAACGGGACCGCTAAATGCTGGGACGTGTCAGCGTCTCAATAAGGCATTTGAAACGTACCGGCTGACACTGGTATATAATTTCCTAAATTGTGGGAGGCGGATAGCGATTAAGTTCCGGTAAGGGGGGCGCATGCGCCACATACGACGCGAAAGGTCGTGTGGCTGGGTTTGATTCCCGCCCTTACCCTTTTATGCGGGTTAGGTCATGGTGACCACACAGGCTCTTTTATCACACCCCATTAGTTCAATGGCAGAACGTCGGCTTCCAAACCCGAAGACCAGGGATCGTTACCTTGATGGGGTGCTCATATTTTAGGTTCAAATCACTTATATAATAAGTGATGCAGCCATCATATAGCAAAGAACAATTAGAAAAAGCAGTTCAGACTTCTCAATGTAAGCGGCAAGTCCTAATTAAATTAGGACTATCACCCAATGGGTCAAGAGGTTATCAAACGCTAAATAAAGCGCTTGCTCAATATAATGTTGATATTTCGCATTTTGATTCCTACGCGGCTTCGCGTGCAGCTATTATTACCAAAAATAATAAATCTATCGAAGACTATTTGGTCATTAGCGACCACAGTAACATAAAAAGTTCCAGCTTAAAAAGACTTCTTTACAGAGCAGGACTAAAAAAGATGGAATGTGAAATATGTGGGTTAGGAACAACTTGGAATGGCAAACCCATTGTGCATCATTTAGACCATATTAATGGCAACAATCTAGATAATCGATTGAAAAATTTAAGAATTGTTTGTCCCAACTGTCATTCTCAAACCAACACATATGCTGGGCGCAATTGTAGCCGCACTATAAAGAAATGCGTTAATTGTAAGCAAAATATTCCTACATCAAGAAATCCAAGCAAATATTGTTCTGTTAGTTGTAGGCGCACGTTTCATGCGCGACAGTCAATTTCTAGTCTCACTGACGCCAATACCAATAGCGTTCGTGCTCATAAGGTAGATTGGCCCTCTTATGAGGATTTGAAGAACGATATTCAATCAATAGGGTACACAAAAACTGGTAAAAAATATGGGGTATCAGACAATGCTATTCGCAAATGGGTCAAAACGTATCAAATTGGAATGGGAATAAAAGAAGAAGTCAAATTTTTATATGGCAAAATAACAACCCTGTAGGCGAGCGTTCGATTCGTTCAACCCGTGCTTTAGTCGAAAATACTAGTTGAGTAAACTAAACAGTTTGGTAAGCTGATAGGTCACGAATTACTGGCGGATGAGACGCCTTAGCGGCTTAAAGCCGTCTCACACGGACTATTGGAGCAGCGGAGTGCTCGTCTGCCTGTCACGCAGAAGGTCACGGGTTCAAATCCCGTATAGTCCGCTTCAGTCGGGTCGTCTAGCGGCTAAGGCTCCGGTTTTACAAACCGGGAATCGCGGGTTCGAGTCCCGCCCCGACTATGTTTTGTTTTTATCTAATCCATAATTTATATGGAAGAACATAAACGCCCCATAAACCATTTGCATCATGTGGCTAGCGCGATTCATCCGTCTCCAAAGGTCATTAAGAATGCGATGAGTGAAGTGAACGGCTTCAACGCCAAGTTTGCGGTTCTAATTACTCGGCTGGTGGGCTCTATGTGGTGCGCTTATCTTTTTGCCATTATTGCTTTTCTTGGGCTGCATCAAGCCTTGTCAAAAGGCGGGGAGGGCATCATTGCGTGGATAGCACAAACCTTCTTGCAACTTGTCTTGCTTAGCGTTATTATGGTAGGACAGAGTGTGCAAGCGGCGTCCACCGATGCTCGCGCTAATCAAGAGTTTGAAGATGTTCAAGAAATTCTTGATAAATTAGATGTAAAAACCGAAGGCGGCATACGAGAGTTGTCGCTTCAAATTGAAGAACTAAAATCACTTATTAAACCCTCTTAGCTCAATGGGAGAGCGCTTTCGTGACATGGAAGAGGCAGTGGGCTCGATTCCCACAGAGGGTACTGGCCGGATAGGGTTGATGGCGTTCCGAAGTTTGTTACGCCATGAGTGCAGCGGATCATCGCTGGGACCGTTATTGTTACATGCAGTACCCCTATCCGGCTTACATAGGGCCATACACAGATTCGATTTCGTGTAAACGAATTGGTAATGCATCGGTGTGAGACACCATAATCTCAAAAAACAAATAACTGGCGAAACTTATCGTCCAATGGACATTCCGGCTGACGCCTTCACGGCGAAGGCTCCGCGTAGCTCTTACAGAGCAGCAGATGTCCTTCTTGCTATCGCCTAACTTTTGGCGTAGCGGGGTCGCGTGTGCCTAGCAACAGAAACACGCTATAGTTGGTAGCAGTAAACTAAATTGTCGTGCAATCAAAGATGCTATAAATTATTGATGACGCATACGGAAGACCTGGGAGCGAAACCCAGATGGTCCACTAGAAACAGAAAAGAGCTAAATGAAAATCGTCGCTATGTCAGATATGCACGGACAGATTCCGCGTAACGTGCCCGATGGAGACATTCTGGTTATCGCCGGAGATATTTGTCCTTTATATATTGACCGCGATATTCAAACATCTGCGGATTGGATTGACGACGTTTTTGTTCCGTGGGTGCGCAGTATGCCGCACAAATACCGCCTGTTTATTGCAGGCAACCACGATTTTGCCATTCAAGATAGGCTGAAATACTTTCAAGACTACATTGATCCGGAAGATATCAAATTTCTGCATGACAGTGGCGTCAATATCGAAGGATGCAAGATTTATGGTCTTCCATGGGTGCCAAAGCTGAAAAATTGGGCGTTTCACGCGGATAATGTGACATTGGGACAACGGTATAGAAGTATTCCGGATGACACAGATGTGATCGTTAGTCATGGTCCCCCCTACCATATTGGGATGGCCGATGCGGTGCCGTTCTATAATTCATATGCTAAGCAACAAAGTATAGATTGGGCCGGAACACCGTATGCTAATCAGGCTATTGATCGTATAGGTCCAAAACACTTTATTTGCGGTCACATTCATGAAGGTGCAGGCCACTATCGCCATAACGGACCAAAAGGTTTATCTAATATATGGAATGTGTCTGTTTTAGACGAGTATTACGAGTACTGTCGAGATCCAACTGTTATAGAAATAGATTAGGATAGGCTAGCCGATAGTTGGCGACGGCACCTCCCCGCTAAGGAGGCGATCCCTTATAAAGGACTTAAGAGTTCGACCCTCTTCCTATCCGTAATAGACAGAAGATATGAGCTATCCAGGTTTACCCACAAGTCTTTCGGGTGCTTACGTTATTACGTCAGAAGTTGACGAAGAATGTCAGTGCAATATAGTTACGCGCCTGGGTAAACCTTTCGGAGTGTGGTTTGACGACACTACGCCTAATTTGGATACGTGGATCGAAAAAGCTAGGGCCAAGTATGTGCCACTCAATCAGAAGATTCTGGTGGCTGTCCCACCCGGATGGAGGGACCATCATTATCCGGCCCCGATCATATCTGTGTACGAAGCATATATCTATGGCATGGGATGTAATCCCAATGAGTTTTTGCCGTTACCCAAGTTTGAAGCGTATTGCGTTCAATACAAGTGGCCGGGGACAGAAAACCGTCACGCCCCCACTCCTGAGCAATACGAAAGATTGCTTAAGCTAGTGCAAGCAAATCATCCTAGATTTATCTTCTTGTTTTAATCTAATCCCTTGTGATGTAATGGCAACATGATGCCCTGTTAAGGCATACTTTCTGGTTCAAGTCCAGACGAGGGAGCTTTCAAAGGCGCGCGAATCAGACGGCCGGATAGCGGATTGCAACCCCGCGTAACTCGGTTCAACTCCGAGGCGCGCTTCTTGATCTAGTAAGGAAAGATGGCAGAGCGGACGAATGCGTGCGCCTTGAAAGCGTAAAGGGGCCATCCCCTCCTGGGTTCGAATCCCAGTCTTTCCGTATGGAGCATATCCGAATTGGCTAGGAGTCAACCTGGAAAGTTGATGCGGATTAAATGCCGTTGCGGGTTCAAGTCCCGTGTGCTCCGTCGCGTGTGTCCGCGCTACAGGTCTAGTTTAAGTGTAAAACGCCCGAGGGAAATGGAGGTGAAAGACTTCCGGCCTGTGCTTCTGCTATCATGTTCGTTATGAACACTGCTAATGTAAAGCTTATCGGCCAATACGCTATTTCAGCTATAGTGGCGGCAGGTATCGTCGTGTTGATGGCCCTAAAGGTTATTTCGGTTGCCGAGGGACTACCAATTCTAACGTTAGCCGCCGGTTACAAAGTCGGCAACACAGTTGGGTACAAAACGGGTCATGCCGTTGGCTCCCGCACAGGTAGCACAGTCGTAGCAAACAACAATGCTAAGGAGAACTCATAATGAGTGAATTTCTAGAGTCAGATGGGTCTACAAGAGCCTGGTACTATCCGTGGGGTTCGGCCCGAAAGCATTTTGTAAGAACATTACCGTGGTGCCTACTTGTACTTTTTACCCAAATTTACATGTGGTACGCTGACATAACTTTTTATTCTTCATGGGCTAGCTATATACCTGCTGCTTTAGTTAGTATCTGGGCAATGTATTGCGTCATTATGATGTTGATGAATCGCAATCCTTTTAGGCCGATATTCCGCTTGACACGTTCCCTCAAACATTCTAAATAAAAACGCTTCAAGGATAGACAACCCAATTGGTCGATGGGACTTGTTTCGAAAACAAGCGAGCTAAAAAAGCCTTGCAGGTTCGAATCCTGCTCTATCCGCTTTTGATATACTGACGACATGAAATTTATCGCTAAGCAATCCGATATCCCTCATGCGATGCATGAACTGGTTGTGTCTGAAACAAACTTGCTCAGTCTTTTGAGCAAGCTTTATACTCCCGGCTCCGTATGCACCATAGAAGACCCCACGGGACAAATCCGTATTATTGCGGAGAAAGACGAAAAACACTATGCTAACCGTGAGCGCGGCGTCATGCATCCGGTCACGGAGTACAAAATAATGAAAATCAAAGAATTGCTCTCGGAGTTGCAGCAGGAGCACTCAATTTAGGCTTTGCGGTGTGAGAGGTTCACATGCCTGAGTGAAGATCAGGAGATTCCCGTTCAACTCGGGGCGAAGCCATAACCAGATGTATCCCCTCACTCTGATAAGGTGTAGAAAGGGTAAACGGTAGCATAAAGGTTCGATTCCTTTCATCTGGACTTTGGGCCTGATGTTCGGCTTTATAGTCTAACGGTTAGGACAACAGGTTCTCAGCCTGTGGGTCGGAGTTCGATTCTCCGTAAAGCTATCCGCCGCTGTGGAGAAACAGGCAGACTCGAAAGTCTCAAAAGCTTTTGCCTCCGGGCGTCCCGGTTCGAATCCGGGCAGCGGCATTCGACGTGGGGTTCGTGTGATCGCGGCGCTGT
>JAKBSX010000036.1 GCA_021844725.1 Actinomycetes bacterium
ACGCCTAAGCAATGCAATCAATGCCCATCCCATCCGTCATTTTCCATGGTAAGGTACGGTAAGGTCAGAAGTAACCCCTCATTATTGCCGCCGGGGAAATCAAAAAAAGCTTGTCTTTGCCCCCCCTCTCTGCCGACGTCAATGCCATCCCTGCTTGTCTGTCAGCCAACCAGCCAGCCAACTAACAAAACCCCGCCCTTAAAAGTATATAGGAGACATCAGACCCTACTATACGGCTCCACCGGTTGTTGACTATACACATTCGACGACCCTTTATATCCATACTGCTGTTGTTGCTGATATTGCTGCTGATATGGTTGCTGCTGCTGCTGCCCCTGCTGTTGAGTATCAAACCTCGACAAACCAATCCCCCTCTCGTCATTCCCCATACCATACCCACGGTACTGCGCATCCGGTGCCGAAGCAGCCCCAGCGCCGCCATCAAACAAGGGCGGACCATCAGTAACAGCTCCTGCTCCTCCTGCCTTCTTAGCTGCATTTCTCCTCGTCCAACATGCTTTGAACCAGAGAATCAGCGCGGTTGGGATGCCGATGATGACGAGGAGGACGCCGAGGATCCAGTCGTAGGAGGGGGAGAGGGCGAAGGGGAAGCCGCTGTTTTTTTTTGGTTGTGAGTATTTGGTGATGGATGGGATATGGGGGGAGGAACAGAGGAAAGGAGAGAGAGATACTCACATAAACGCATTAATAACACCAAACGGTATGACCACCCGTCCAAGCCATATATGAACCGGCGCCATTTTAGTCGTCTGCTGTGTCTTTTTGTAAATCCGATGATGGAAATATCCTAGCAGGAACTGGGCAATGACACCGAGCATGATGAGGAGACCGAAGATCTGATGTGGAGAATTCCAATGCTTTGACTGTGAAACACGACAAAAAGTTCAGCCATGATTCGACTTCAGGGTTTGAAACTCAATGGAAGGAAGAATAAAAAAAAAAAAAAAACTCACACGATTAAACATCGTCCCGACATAAATCCCCACTCCCGCGCCAATAATCGCCATGACTGTTGCGATAGTCTGACCCAAGGCATGGTATTTGACTGAACCCAAAACCCGCAGAATGAGAACGTTCAAAGGCATGAAGCCGAAGAAGACGAAGACCATGATACATGCTATAACTCATCCATATTAGCATCACTCCAACTCTGACTCCATTCCCCATCCCAGAAATAAGGCACACACCATGTGCAGGCCCGGCAGCACTATAATACGTCTTGATCTCCTCCTGCGTCGCTCCAACCGACGTCGACGCCGACGAGTTCGAAAGAACAGGCACTCCGCCCACCCCACTCGCCCTCCTCAAATCCATCTCAAAAACCCCATACTCACTATGCGCTTTAACCCCCGCAGACAACGAATCACTCCCAATCGTCCCCGCCGGTCCAGACGCAAAAATCATATTCCCACTCGATGAATTGACCTGCAGCGCTCCACCAGGCCAGACGCGACAATTCCTACATCTCCCATTCGCGGTCATTGTGCCGTTTACGAAGCCAGAACCTGGTAGCCATTCGATCGTTGCGTTGGGGTAGTATGATGGTTCGCTGTGCCCGGTTGACAGGCGGGGAGAGATGGTGATGTTACCGTTTTTGCCGGCGTAGGCCATGATTATGAGGGCGTTTTTCATGACGTTTGAGCCTAAGCCGACGGCGATCCACGAGGTAGTAGGTCCTGAGAGCGAAAAGTAGAGATCGGTCGTTGAGTCGGTGGGAATATTGAGGGCGAATTGGAGACTGTTGTCGCTGGCGGTGAAGATGGCGGCGTTGGTGGCTTGGTTGACGGTTTGAGTGATTGTTGGGGTTGAGAAGAGAAGTGCTATTATGGGGTTTCGTTAGTTATCTGTTCGTGATGTTCATCTTGTTCTTTCTTCTTGGAATGGAGATCTGAATGAATGGATATCGCCGAATAGTGACAGTAACAGAAAAGGACCCTGGAATCTCACCGGCAGTGACAGCCGACGCTACCCAGCGGCAGCTAATCATAGTGACGTTGCGGTAGAATAGCCTGAAAGTGACAGAAGCTTGTTTCGTAAATCTCCACAATCTAAGACACACATCCAGATCTCGTAACAGCTGTAGATTGTTGTTGTGGGTGGTGATGCTGTTGTTGAAGGATACAAAAATAAGAAGAAGAACTTTTCATATTAATATTTCTACTTTCCTCAATTCAAAGTCACACAATTCTCGTTGTTTCCAAAAGACAGACATACGCGCGCGTTGATGAAACCATTGGCAGTGTTACAAATAGCCGCCCTGCAATTGGCGACTCACGACAGGGGAATCCCCAATTGGCCATAGATCCAAGTGATTGGTCAGTGTGGTCCCAAACAAGCGCTGGAGAATAAAAGGGAAATCAGATGGGAGCATTGAATATGGTTTCATGTCTTCGTTACTCTATTTTTATCCTGTTGCCAAGAGGCGATCTGTTAAAAGGAGAATTCATGGCTGGTTTCATCATGGACATAACAAAGCTCCTCCTGAATCGGTATCCTAAATCAAATAGACGCCATGGCTTTCCTATATCTGACCCTAAACGCCATGCGCTGACAAGTCTTGCAAACAATCATAATACTCGTTAGTGTCATTACCAGTATGCATTACATTATCGACCTCTCTCTTTGAATGCAAAAGCAGGTAAGTAAACAATCCTCTCCTCTTCTTCAAGATTCCCCTCATCCTCGATCAAAGAAATTGAGTACTCCTCCAGCATCAGACCTTGATCCAATGTCTCAAAACACGATTCAAGACATTCTACTGGGACGACACAATCCGTAATCTCCAACTCTTTCAACGTGCTGGAGTGATTCCACACAAACTGTATCAGATCATCTCCAAAGCATCGGAATTTAGTGAGGCGTAGAGTAAGCAGCTTGGGAAACGCCGGTGTCTCGCTGAGTCTCAGCACGATCTCTTCCGCTTGGTAGTTATCGGTCAGCTCCAGACTCTCCAGCAACGGCATTGACGAGATGAACTCAGCAATATTCATCTGCTCCATCTCTGGCGCGTCAACCAATCCCCGTATTCCCCTTGGCATATCCATCTTCAAAACCTTCACGTGCTGAAATGCAATGGTTGCACATGCCAGATCCGCTTCCGAGAATATTGCTCGGCCGCTGCCCAGATCCTGCGAGTAAGCGTCGTGTCCAAACTCTATCTTCTCGAGCATAGGGTTGGCTCGCGCAGCTGCTCGGCAGAGGATATCCAGCTGATACCATGTCATGGGCTCTGCGTCCAGTTTCTGAATATGATATGGCCAGGAGGGGATCTGGTTGACATAACTCCGCATACCCCAAGAGATCTGATAGTCATCTCCTGAGAGTGATTGTATAGAAATAGCCCGCAAATTAGGAAGATTGGAAAAGACAACCGTCAGACACTCTTCGTATGCGTCTGTCGACAGTAATGTGCCATGCTCATGAGACAAATTATTTTGCATCCTCCAACCAGCTTCGAGTCGATCACGTGTCCAATAATCATCCTGAATCGGTTGGCCTAATCCATTAAATGCCAGAGGATTTGGTAACTCATATCTGATAGGATCATACTTTTGCATATGAAGTAGACCTAGAAAATGGCTCCATGATGTATTTGTAGAACCTAGCATCTCAGGACCAATGCTGATGGACCGGACATGCCGTCGTAGATGATCTGATCTCGATATGTTCATCAACCTGATACCTGGTGTTAGAACGGTGACTGACAGATGTATGAGGAAATCAGAGGGCGCATTCGAGACACATATCCCAGATAAATCGACATACCGGTCCAGACTTGCTTTCTGTATCCATACTGTAAGGTGTTGGAAAAGTCGACGATTAGCACACGGCCCAAATGCTCGGTACGCCGATTTAGCATTCTGAAGATCTTGACCGCACGTCAACCGATTTATGATATTGGGTATCAGCTCACTAGGTAGTTTATCCATTATCGAAATGTGATAAAAGAGCGAAGAGGAGTCATCGGACCTGAGAGCAAACAGATAGAGAGCTCGTTGATAGCTGTTCATCAAACAACACTCTCAGCCGCCATGATGTTCACGATGCTCCAGACAGCCGGTCTGACCGAAACAAACTGAAGCTGAAGATGCAGGAATGTGGAGATAAATGAGGAAGCTGAATCGCTTAGCGAATGTTACACAGTGACTTACCGCGATTCGCGCACTCCTCACATCACCTCAAGAATCTCATATCTCCCCGTCAAAACCCTCAAAACACAAATCAAGTATGGTGCCGTCTCACCAGAACGTGGCAGCGCTAGCCCGAAATGTTGACACCTTCCCAACTCCCACCCCCTTTATCTGATATGACGTTATGTGGCAGTCGAATGGTGACGATGGCCGTATTGAAATCCATGGTTGACAAGATTGATACAATTGAAATGACGAATTCAGATAAGTCAATACGCCTCTTTCTCCTCGGGATTTATTCGCCATTTCATAGGCCAAAGACGATAACCATCAAAAGCTTGGTGGCTTGCTCCTAATATCGAGAACTCACACCGGAAGGCCATGATAGGCTTCTAATCGCGGGATGGCACCTTGTCCACGTCAGATCCTTACTTATGACAGCCAAGCCATGTGCTAGATGCCAACCAGAATACATCATGGATGTCGCTAGCAATGGAAATCATCCTCTAGGAAGTCGATTAAATGGACTTCTGGTTTTTTCCTCGCGTTTTCCACGCGCTCAGTCGAGATCCGAAATTCCGGGGGGAGGGTGTGCGTCTTATCCTCGTTGGCTCTTCCCATCATTTCATATACGACATTCTTGGCACAGAGACCTGCATTAGGCATTCCATGTCCAGTAAAGCCAGCGCAAGCCCAGAGGCCCTTCCCTCCGCCTAATGACTCCGGAACAGCACCACACCAGGGCCGCTCATCACGACTGAGGCCAACAATTCCGCTCCATTCATGAGAAGCAGATAATTCTTTCCCATCATTTTTGATGTCGAGGATGCTATTCAATTCTTGTCTCAAATACCGTGCGACGGGTTGATCGATCTCTGAATCATTCGAGATTCCAATGCCTTTGTGCGCCGCGAAGTTTCTGCCTCCGCCAAACATCAATTGGCCACCGAGTAGAGCACCTGACACGGGATCTTGCAAGAATGGGCGCTGTGTCAAGTAGTCGTCCTGGTTGGAGTTTTGGGATTTGTTGCCCAGCGCAATATATGAATATTCGCCAGTCAAAGGCCCGTTCCCGTCAGGAGACACCGTTGCAGGTGGTACCAGTGCACTCATTTCGAGTCGTGTAGGTACGATGAGGTCTGTGAATTTTGGAAGCAGATATGAAGTATAACCATTGGTAGCCAAGAGAATTTTCTTAGTGGCTACCATTCCGCGAGGCGTGTGAACAATCCAAGATCCATCGTCAAGTCGTTGTAAGTTCGTGACTGGAGTGTTCGTCTGCAAGTTAAAACTAGAAGTGGTCTCTGACGAGACAGGATTCGAAGTTAAGAGTTGCTCCAAAATCCAGGTGATTAGTTTGTACGGCCAAAGACTCGCTGCTTTCTTTTGGACAACACTACCCACGACTTCGTTTCTGTTCAGCCTCAAGTCTTCGAATGAAGGATGAACTGAGTCTTGGGTGACAATTGAGATAAGCCTTCCGATGTCTGGATCCAGTGACTGCATGAGCTGGACATCCTCGATGGCAGCGGCGAACATCTTCTTCGACATGAAGGCTCGGACGTTTTGTACATCCTGCCATTCACACCCGATATTATGCTTCTGAACGAAAGATTGGAGGAACATGTAATTTGCCAGCTCAAAACGAGCTACATGAGGCGGGTTGTTGAACAGCTTTGGCTGACAATGGCCTCCATTCTGCAAGGTGTGAGCACATAACTTCTGAGAATCATACACATTGGAACAACAGTGAATGGAGTAGAGATCAGAAACGATGTATCAACTCACGCGTCCCGTCGCTCCCCAACAAGCCTCTCGAGCTTCTAGCATAAGAACCTGGCTCCCATGTCCAACACCTTCATCTCCGAGTAAAGTCCAAGCCGCGAAAGCACCCGCGATTCCAGAGCCAATGATCACGATATCTGCACCAGCGGGTAGATATTTTGTTGTACGATGTCCAAAGAGAGTCTTTGAAGGTTCAGAATGCCAGAAAGAAGAGGTTGAATTTGGCGTTGGAAGAGTTGCCCGATTTGTGGAGCTTGATGTCGAATCTGCTGACGTTCCGGTCATGATGGGGGTATCGTGCTCATCAAGCTCCAATTCTGCGACTTCTCATAGGCGACGAAGTTGTTCAAAAGCAGAGAATGTGATTATCAGAGATATCTATTATATACTACAGGAGGATGAAGATTGAAGATGCGAAAAGTTATATTTGTACCAGTAGAGTTTTGTAGGAGTGCAGATCATTGAGTGAGCCAACGGCCGCGGCGGCCGCGTGCGTGCTAATTTTGGCGCATACTCCGTACGGAGAACCCGTCTTGTAAGGTAATTAAATTGTACCTGCAGATTCCCTCCACACTTCCTACTTCCATGCTGAAGCTTCTACAGAGAGTCGATTTATATATTTCATATCAGGCTGTGCCTCAAACATGACTTGGACTATTCCGGGTAAGTAGCACTCAATAGCTCATGGTAAGTTCAATGCTTTCCTTGCTGAATTGGTGCCATCTCGACTCGAGATGTCGCCATAATCTAGCTTGAAGGTGAATCAACTTCTGAGGGAATCGACATACATTTATGAAAGATCTGTCTTCCAAGATCATAATTCCCAATATTTCCTTTTCAAAAGCTCGTTCAATTAACTCAACATGAAGCCTCAAGCAATCTTACAATTCTCATTCTGTTTCCTACTCAGCTCCTCCGTCACCGCAGACCTCCAGTACAGATCTCGACCCGACCTCTCACCACCCCGTCTCAACATCAGCATCCCCGCCTCTTCAGACATCTCAACTGGCTACCTCTTCCTCGCACCCTACCATGGCTTCATCCAAGACGAAAGCTACGTCGGTCCCGAGCAACCAGGCGCCTACATCCTCCGCCCTAACGGCGACCTCATCTGGTCCAGCCTAGGTTACCTCTCCGGCTGGGTCGGGAATTTCCAAGCCACCCGATGGCGAGGTCAAGACGTGCTACAAGGCTTCGAAGGCAGTTTGGATTACGTCCATGGGCATGGGTTTGGACATCCGACGATCCTGGACCGGCATTATGAGAGTATTGGCTCGTTTCGAGGGGGAAATCATAAACTTATTTCTATTCACGAGTTTCGGATTGTGGAGGAGAGAACGGCGTTGGTGGAAGTTTATCGGCCGGAGGTGAGGGATCTTGAGAGGTGGGGTGGGGATGAGGGGCAGAATTGGATTGTGGATGCTGTTGTTCAAGGTGAGAAACGGGTGTTGCTCGTCTTTTTTGGAACTGATTAACTGAGAATGTTGTAGAGTTTGACCTGGAAACCCGGGAACTGATTTTCGAATGGCATAGTTTGGACTATGTAGATCCAAGTGGTGGGTATAATCCCTTGGCTACTACGAATCCACAAGTGTACTAATTAATATCACAGAGAGTGCCGTTCCCCTGGCTCCAACTGAGGGACTCAACTCATCTTCAGCCTGGGACTACATCCATGTCAACAGTGTCGACCAAACTCCCGAAGGAAACTACCTCATCTCAGGGCGTCACACCAGCACGATCTATAAAGTCAACGGCAAAACAGGAGACATAATATGGCGCTTCGGGGGCAAGAATTCCGATTTCAAAATCCCAGACGATGTGAAATTCGCGTATCAACACGATGCTCGACTCCGGTCAGTATCAGAAGACGGAACCATCGAGGTCATCTCCTTCTTCGACAATGCCGCTAGATCTAACGGACATCGTGGAGGAGGACTCCATCAAATCAGTGACCGGTCTTCTGCAAAGTTTGTCCAATTGAACACGACGGATATGACGGTCGTCTTGATCAAATCGCTGAGTTCCCCGGATCATCTTTTAGCTCCGTCTCAGGGAAATGTACAGCTGCTTCCGAATGGGAACGTGTTCGTCAATTGGGGTCAAGCTGGTGCTGTTACGGAGTTTCGTGCGAATGATAGCGTGCCTATTTTCCATGCACGGCTTGATTCTGGTCCATTGGGAGGAGTTCAGAGTTATCGAGGCTTTCGGTTTAATTGGACTGGGATTCCCTACGAGACTCCTGCTATTGTTTCACTGACGACGTCGAGAGCCTCGAAATCTCTCGCAGGCGAAGAGACAACCATCTACGTGTCTTGGAATGGCGATACGGAGACTGTAGCTTGGAGATTCTATGCTGCGATAGGTGATCTGTCTACCTGTCGATCTCCCAGATCTTGCTCTAGTACGAAGCTTCTTGGACAAGCTCAGCGGACGTCTTTTGAGACTGCTTTCAAGTTCGACGCAAAAGATGTCCTTGAGGAGACTTCTGGTCCTTTGCGTGTCTTCGCAGAAGCCGTGGATAAGGACGACAGAGTGATTGGCTCGACTGCCTTCACTCGCACCCATCCCGATCCTCTCTCATCTCATGGTGCAAATAGTGGTAGACTACACCTCCTGCACGAGCAAACCTCAGCCTAGCCATATAACCTTCACATCAAACACAGCTCATTCTTCAAATCTCGAGCCACACAATCCTAAGCTCTCCTCACTCTCTCCTTCTCCCTCCCCTCAACAAACCCCCTAAACTCCTCCATCCCCTCACTAATCCTATGCATCATCTTCCTCCCAAAAAGCCCATAAACCAACCACCCATAATAAAGCGGGCCCCCAAACGTATCCCACTGCGTATACACCGTCCCGCCATCCTCCCCCTCCACAAACTCATGAATCCTCTCACTCACATTCATGAAACTCGTATTCGTCCAACTGATCGTGTAGCCCTTGCGTCCATCCTCCAACGGTCCACACCGCACGATCTTCACCACATCGCTGAGGCCCCATTTCCCGGCTTTGAGTTTTGAGATGCCGTTCCCGGACATGTAGACTGTTACTTTGAAACTCACGCCATGGGCGAGAAGTTCTTTCTTGCTTGTAGGATCGGTGACGGGCGGTGCGTTGTTGTCGCGACTGACGATCTCGATCTTCGGAATCCAGTTGTTCCATTCGCCCCAAGAAGCGTAGTCGCGGATGGCGGCGAAACAGGCTGCAGGTGGGGCATTGATGGTGATGCGCCCTTGGATGGACCATTCGTAGTTGGGGTTTGGATGAGGGACTCTGGAGGTTGGGATGGGGGGGACGATGGCGGCGTTTCGTGCTTGGGGGAGGGGTGAGGACGAGGGGGAGGCGCGGAGGGCCATGATGTAGAGAACCACGAAAGCGAGGAGGATGAGGAGGATGGTCGTGAGGAGGGTGAGGGGGGAGGAGAGGATGGGGTTTGAGGATATTTGGTCCATTATCGTGGGTTGTTGATGAGGAGGAGGAGGAGGAGAAGGGGAAGTCATTGAAGGTATTTCGCCCAAGCAGTAAGCCCGGTCGGTCGGTACCTTGCAGGCATTACGTTAGTGGGCTACTCCCGACGGCTGCTTCCGCGACCGTTGCGCTGGCACCCTATCCCACCTTTTCAGAATGTCATTGTGAATGACACAACCAACCACGTTAAAGATGAGAAGTAGAAAGGTAGGGATTATTATCATCAAGTTTGTGATCATGTCAACAATAAAGCGCATCAGATTCTCCGCATTTTCAGGGGTGCAACAAACCTTATTGTTGGGATGGGATTCGAGAAATCGATGCGATAGATGGGATTCTGGACAGAGGACATATTGAGACATGCAATGAGAAGTGATGGAGGAGGCAATTGATGGTTTTATATGAGAATATGGCCTCTATAAGACCCCTGACCTAAGATCGTGGTATATTCATATTTGTCTCTTCCTCCCATCCTCCTTTTATCGTGGTCATATGCGATCGAGAAGTGCAGCAGGGCTGCAATTTGCCTTGGTCTGTTATATTTTCCTTGGCATAATCATGTCTTTCTCATATATACATACATATATTCACCACGTGTTGATGCGTGTCTGAACAATACAAATCCATCGGAGTTCATGTCAGATAAGTTTCACCTGACATGGTCTGATATCGTCCAAATCAGGCAATCTTTTCATATAGCGGACCGTTGAACTTCCGGCCAATGGGTGAGCACTAGTTTCTGAAGAGAAACCACAAGGGGGTAAATCTTCATTTCTGCCTTCTTCTCTTGTTCAACCTCAACCTCAACATCTTCTTTTTATTCTTCCTGTACGACTTCGCCCGTCTTCTTCCCTTCGAGGGGATTGGACTTCATATTCTGTTGTTTCAAACTCGTCGCAAACATGGCGCAATTCCTCCCAAAAGTCTTTGCTGATGACACTCGACTGACGATTCTGTTGGGATTACTGGTCGCATACTCGATATACTGGGTTGCCCTCATCACATATAGACTTGTCTGGGATCCATTGGCAAAGATTCCAGGGAGGAAATTTGCCGGTACGTCTACTGCCTCAAGTAGGACTTAGTGTTGGGAAAGATTGAGTGCTAACATCCTCTGTAGCTGCAACTTCGCTCTACGCCTTCTATCACGATGCGATTCGCGGCGGGAAATACGTCTGGGAAGTCAGGGATATGCATAAGAAATACGGTATGTATGCAAAGATGATGGTGTAGCTGGGATACTTCGAGAGGCTTCAGTGCTAATAGACCGATTTTCAGGACCGATCGTTCGAATTCGTCCCAACACCGTTCATATTCAAGATGCGAAATTCCTCGACCAGGTCTTCGGATCTGCCAGTAACAGACGCGACAAATCGAGCATCAATGTTAATTTCCTGCAAGTCAAAGACACCGTCATCACTACAGCTGCGCACGAACATCACCGTCGACGTCGTCAACCTCTGTCTCCATACTTCTCGAAACAAAATATTCGTCGATTGGAACCTGTAGTGCAGACTGCGTTGCAGAAGTTTCTGGATATGTTGGATACACAATCGAAGTCAGGGCGTCCAGTTCAAATCAAGGCGATCCTCGATGCGGCTACATGCGATATTATCACGGATTATTCATACAGTAAGCCTTGGGACTGCATGGAGAAACCTGATCTGAACGAGCCTTTCTTCAATCTTTTGTACACGGCTGGGAGATATGGACATATCAACTCGTATCTTCCGTTCGTCACTACGATTCTCCAATCAGTTCCTGAAAGCATCGTTAAGTTGTTTGATCCCGCTATCTCGAAACTTGGTCGAACCCAAGGTGTAAGTTTTTGATTCTCCTTTGGACTTTAACAAGAGGTTGACGACGTCG
>JAKBSX010000037.1 GCA_021844725.1 Actinomycetes bacterium
GCGAGGATTTCGGTTAGGCTTAGGAGCAGAATATGTTAAGTCTATTGAAGAAAATAAAGTTCGAAATTAAGACATACCGCTATTACCGGCGTGCAAACAGAAGCATGGTGGATAGGAGCGAGGCAAGTGCCGAACTTTTCAACCAATTGATTTCAGGAAGTGGCGGCAAAGACTGCCTTCAAATAGGTGCGCGGGGGAAAAGGTTCTCACCAGCCTTTGTCAGTGTCGACCTGTATGACAAATCGCCAATTATTGATTTCAACTATGACATTTACGACCTCAAGTTCGATAATAACAAATTCGATATTGTGGTGTGTAATGCCATTTTGGAGCACCTCGAATATCCGAACAAGGCGATACTTGAACTGCAGAGAGTCTTGAAAAGTGGTGGACTAATATGGATTGAAGTCCCATTCAATCAGCCCTATCATCCTTCTCCAAGCGACTACTTCAGAGTTACTCCAGTTGGCCTCAGAGTATGGATGAAAGATTTCGAAGAAATTGAGTCGGGATTTTTCAAAATATCCCGCTCCGAGATCTACACCAGGATTTTCTTCTACGGCAGAAAGAGGACCGTTTGATAGCGGACCAGTCCACAGCTATCTCTCATCGAATGTGCCGGGAGAGGATTGCCAAGCTGGAGATAGGTTCGAATGTGGATATGCACGAGCGCCCTTCGGACGTTAACATCGGCGACTTTGGAAAGAGGAGGTTTCCCATCTCCGTACTGTATGTATCTCCACACATTGATTTCCACGGAGCTGACAGATCTCTATTTCAAAACCTGAATTACTTGAATGAAAACGGCTTGGTCAAACCGTTTGTTATTCTTCCCGCTGAAGGTTTGCTAAGTCGCAATCTTCGGAGTGCCGGTATTCCTTTCAGAGTTGTTCCGTTCAAGAGTAGTGCTGGTGGTGGCAAAGCAAAGAATCCAGTGAAGACCCTTGTTAAAAGGGTGTACAACGGAGTCATGGCTGCATTTGCATCTTCGTCGCTTGCACGCGAGTCATTTGATCTGGTCCACACAAACGACATGATAACGGATTTTGGAATAAAGCTGGCACGAATCCTAAGGGTGCCGCATGTACAGCACGGGCGTGCGTTATTGCAGGAGCAGTGCGGAATTTATTTCGACAGGGGTGAGATCAAGGAGTTGAGATATATTGATAAGCATTCTGCAAGTGTGATCTTTAACTCCAAAACAGTTCTTGAACGCTACAAGGCATTTTTTCCTCAGCCAAAGGTACACGTTATCTATAGTCCCGCATTCGAGAAGAAGCTACTTCCAAAGAAAAGCTACGACATTCGTGAGAGGAAAATTCGGTTCATATTTGCAGGCAGGATTGAACCTGCTAAAGATCCCATGGTCGCGCTGGGCGCTGTCGAAGAACTAGTTAATAGGAATCTACGAAACTTTGATTTTTCATTTTTCGGGAGCGCGAATCCGCATTACAAAGAGTATTTGCGCCGTTTCTCTGAAAACGTAACGAGGCTGCCAAGGGATACAGTATTCCATCACGAATTCGATCCGAATTTGAGCGAACATCTCAGTGAATACGATATCGGGATCTTCTGTTCCCCGATCGAAGGAATTCCGAGAGTGATTAGCGAGTTTCTTTTGAACGGCATGCCCGTGATAGGCACTAACTCTCCCGGAACCCTGGAGTTGATAAAGGATGGTTTCAGCGGCCTGATATTCGAGCCGAGGAATGCCGTTGACTTAGCGAACAAGATGGAGTTCTTCATCCAAGATCGGACGAAAATTCCAGAGATTGGCTTCAATGCTCAGAACTCCTTGGATAGTGATTTCTCCTTGGAGACAACTTCTGAACAACTATACGAGTTGTATCGTCAGTGCATTAAATAAATTGAGACAATTACTTTCATGAGAGTACTCGTTTATGATCCCCTTTTTTCCCGACAAGGGCATTTCTTCCGATACAACCAATTCCTCATTGAGTTACTATCGGACCTTGATTACGTAACCGGGGTTGTGTACTTGTCAAGCCATGGAGACATTCCTGATTACTCGGCGATATCCGCGAAGGTGAAAGTGCATCAAATCGATCGGCAGGGCTCGGATTGGCAGCTTTCATTTATCGACGCAGGGGGACCGTGGAAAAAGTTTGCTCTTTATTGGAAATCATACACGTTTTACAGTCATGTGGTCCGATTAATCAATGAGTTCAACATAGACCTTGTTATTTTTTCATCGAATGGCCAGATGCCCTTCTGGGTCGCAGCCAGGCAGTTGAAAAAGAAATATATTGTGTCCGCGATTTCAATAAGATGGATATACGATAGATGGTCGAAAAGACACGTGCTCTATTCCTCCTACAATTCGTTCCTTCGAAATGCGGCTATGGTTCTCGTCACTGAGGAACTATATAAGAAACGGTTGAAAGGTCTTGGTTTTCAACACGTCGAAACCCTTCATGACAGATATTTACGCGCTAGATCAATTCCCACCGAGGAGACGGCAACCCCCATTTTGTCTCAGTCGATTTTGAAATTAGTTACTGTTGGCACCGTGTCAAAGGAAAAAAATCCAATTGACTTCGTTAGACTTTTGCAACAGAACGGCTTTGAACGGATGAACTTAGAGTACCATATTATTGGAAAAGCACTAGATGACACCGGAGATATACTGCAGAGTATAATTAGGCACGTGCCTAACATAACCTATACTGATAGGTATGTGACGCCCACAGAGTATGGGGAAACTCTGATAAGTGCTGATATAGTTGTGATTCCTTATGGAGAGGCTTACACGAAATATTTAACTTCAGGTGTAATGTGGGATTGTTTCGAGTTGGCCAAACCTATTCTCTGTCCAAACATTGAATTATTTCATTACTATATAAGCCATTATAAAATTGGATTTCTTTATGATCAAACGTCGCTGCACGCATTGTTACAAACGTTCATCAAAGAGTCAAATCTCCTGTTTAAAACGATAGATGACAGTTATGCGGTATTACATCGGGAGAATAACTTAACCAATATCTCCGAAAGATTTTCGACATACTTAGAAAAGCTCAGAAAAATTTGAGGTTTATATGACTATGATTCTTTTGTTCAAAAAGATGATTAGGAGATTTTATGACAGAAACGATGCGTTCATCAGAAGACTGAGGAAACAAGGAGCAAAAGTTGGGAAAGAAGTCCAGATTGTTGATAGGTTTAGATTTCTCTATGAACCATGGTACGCTAACCTTCTTGAATTGAAAGATGGAGTAGTCATTAGTGCAGGAGTTCGATTTGTACAACACGACTCTTCATATCCAAATATTGTGGGGAATCTTCCCATCAAATTCGGGAAGATTGTGGTGGGTGAGAATTCTTATATAGGTGTAAACTCAGTAATATTGCCGGGCGTTACAATTGGTGATCATTGTCTAATAGCGGCTGGTAGCATAGTGAACAAGAACATCCCATCCTATAGTATTGCAGCAGGAAACCCTGCCAGGATCATTGGGTCTGTCAATGATGGCGTGGAGAAATACAAAACAAGAATTCAAAATAAGGGAAATAACAATATATATTTCTGGGACTTTGGAGGGTCCTACGGGCAAATGAAGAGGAAGTTTGGCAAAAATCTTGCAGACATCATTGCCGAGAGATATGCAGAGTATTGTGTCAGACACGGCTTATAGTAATGGTTTGATGTTGGTAATGCTAAGATGAAGAAAGCGCACCCGATACTTCTGGGAATCCTCATCGCGACCACGTTTGCCTCCACTTTCAAGATTCCCTTGTTGGGGTTTAATGCTAATTTGTCTCAGTTAGTGGTCTGCTTGATGTTGCCCATTGCAGGTATCGAGCTTATGAAGGGTTTACGATACCATGATCGGCATTGGAATTTTATGACGTTGATTGTACTGTTGTACTTTTTTACAAATTTCATCTCATCCCTTGCCTATGCTCCAGATAAGATGTGGTCTCTGAGAGGATCCGCTGATATCTTGAGCTATGTGATCATCTATCTGGTTACGAAGCGATTCATTACTGATTTCGAATCCTTGGATGGCGCGGTTTCCTCACTAAAAATGTTCAATTTATTGTCGGTCCTATTCGGACTTTTCTCTCTCCTCTATTCTTGGTTGCCTGGGGAGAGGGCGTTTATAGGAGTTTCCACTGGCCACGTCGAGTTTGGTTTTCCTTCGATTAGGTCCCTTTCCTTCGAACCAAACTTCTTCGCCCAAATCACCGCAGTTGTATCATGTTTCTACTTGGCGCAACTGCTACTCCGTCGGCGTGGTTCATCAAGCTTTGCGTTTTTCTTCCTAATGGTGCCAGCGATCCTTTTCTCATATACCAGAGGGGTTTATGCGTCGTTGCTAATTGCATTTCTTGCAATGGTCGTCATCAACATTAAGCGAACATCTGCTGTTCTGAAGAGGGTTGCACTCCCAGCATTAGGCTTGCTGATGTTCGTTGCTGCCATATCAATGATTTCGCCAACTTCTGATACCGATATCTTTAGTGCATTTGCCAAAAGAGTAGCAAACATGACAAACTTCGAACAAGGATCAGGGGCAATAAGAGATGTGCTATACTTCATTGGAATCAAGGGATTCGAAGCCAATCCCCTCCTAGGCAATGGGACTCTCTCTGCGAACACGATGACGATTAACAGAGTAACTGGCGACTTCGGGTACATATCAGGGACCCAAGGCTGGCTCACGGGTGCGTGGATACAATCACTTAATGACACCGGCGTATTCGGATTCGTAGTCCTTCTAAGTCTTTTTTTGGTCCCCATTTTCAAAAACTATCGAATATTCAAGCACACAAAGAATAATAGAGTAAAGGAAGTATCCCTTGCTTTTTTTGGCGGTAATGTTCTGATGCTTGTGGCATGCCAGATCTCCTCAAGCCTCTGGTTTGCTTTTCCTTGGATATACTGGGGCATTAACGCCGCTTTCATAGACCTAGTGAAGAACGGAGAATACGATGCACCGAGAACCATCTAAGAGGAATATCATAATTATAACGACCATCAATCTTCCAAACAACTTGTATGATTTCAAGAGGCTTGACAGGAAAGGTGAGTGGGACTACCTTGTGGTTGGAGACTTGAAAACTGATCATGAGGCAGTCCGAGAAATTTGCCGCGAAATAGGCGGGATCTACCTATCTCCAGAGGACCAGGAGAAACTTGGTTTCACTCATTCCGCTGCTCTTGGGTGGAACTGTATTGAGCGAAAGAACATCGGTTATCTTTTTGCTCTGAAGGAGAACTACGAGCTAATCGGATCGCTCGACGACGACAATTTCCCCACGGAGGACTGGTTTGAGAGAGTTAAGCTTGGACATTCAGAAGAAGATGTTTATGAATCAAATACCGGTTGGTTGAACGTGGCTGACTGGGCTGACGTACCGTACAAATTGCGAGGATTTCCCGTTCACCTGTTTCACCAGAAGCCAGAGATAAGGGTTCACGAATCTCATGTGAACATTGGCATTCAAAGCGGACTTGTGCTTGGTGATCCGGACACTGACGCTTTAACGCGTATTGTTAATAGGCCTACTGTTTCACGCTATAGCAGATCAAACTTCTGCCTTGCTGAGGAGACAATGTGTCCCTACAATACTCAAAATACAGTCCTTGTGAGAGAATTAGTCTCTGCGAACATGATGTGGGCTGCCTGTGGGCGTTATGATGATATTTTTGCATCTTACGTCGGCCAGAAGATAGCTTGGAAACACGGATATCACGTCAGATACGGTGATCCGCTGGCCACGCAGAGGCGAAACGATCATAATTTGGTCCGTGATCTAAAGGACGAGATCCTTGGTATGGAGATCCAGGAGACTTTTTTGCAGGCTATTGCGGATGTCAAACTTAAGGGGCATTCACCAGTCGAGGATCTGGTGGACATAGTGTATTTCCTTCTGGAGAGGATCCCTTTGCTTCCCAGATCGCTGAAAACACTGGTTGACACTTGGTTTTACGATGTCAATAAGATCCTTGATTAGAGGACACTTGAGATAGGTTTGCTTTTGCAGTTTGAGCTAGGAGCGTTGTGCTCACTGACTATCATTCTTACGTGACGACCAGTTCGGTCCGTGCGTCTGCCGTTGTTAATTGAGATCATTTTGGTCTTTAAGCATTCCACAGTTGACCCACCGTCCCCACAGAGGAGGTATCCTATCCGTACAATAGAAAGATCCCGAACACAATCAATGCCACCTCAGTATACCTCCCGGCCTCGTCACCTCAAACCGCTACGATCTCTCTTGTGTGTTTAAAACAAGGATGGAAGTTGCAAATGACAAAGAATCGCTTTCTCGTGCTAAAATATTGGCTGCTGCACAGTCGGAACTCCGTTCCTTCAAAGGAACTTCTCAAGTTCTTCTTCGATACCTCTTACCACGAGAAGGCAAAGAGGTACATTCAGGACATCCGTTATACAGAATCAGACGTAGCGGTGCGCTTGAAAGGCATCTCTAGTTGCCTGTACTATCCCAAGGATACATTCAACTTGAAAAGCCTGGAGCAAGTTGTCGTTGAGCAGTGCTATGAGGACAACTGGCATTATTACGAGACTCCGGAGACACGCATAGAGAGCAATGATGTGGTGGTCGACTGCGGAGCTGCCGAGGGTCTGTTCTCACTTAGGGTATGCAGTCGATGTGAAAGAGTGTACGCCATTGAGCCCTTATCGGAGTTTGTCAATGCGCTTCGCAAGACGTTTGCCCTCCAGCCCCAAGTTACAATAATCCCTGCAGCCGTTTCAGACAAAGAAGGAGAAGCGTTTATTGAAAACAGGGGAATCTCGTCCACTCTTAGCCTTTCGCAAGGAGAAAGGGTTAAGGTTGAAACCCTAGATAGTCTTTTTTTTAAGACCGGAATTCACATCAGTTATATTAAGGCCGACTTAGAAGGCGCTGATTATTTAGCCCTGAGAGGCGCGGAACATTTGATTAGAACCTGTACTCCGAAGATTGCTATAACAACGTACCACGATCCCAACCATGCAAGACTGATGATGGAATGGATAGGGTCCATCAATCCGAGATATAATTTCAAACTCAAAGGTATCTATCAAATCACAGGATCACCAATGATGCTTCATGCGTGGGTGTAGACAATGAGAATCGGCATCGATTGCCATGTCTTGAACGGAAAAGATCAAGGAACAGCGTCTGTTTTACTCAACTTCTTGGAACATGTTCCGTCGAGTCACGAGTACTTCCTGTATAGCTTCGATACATCTTTGACGAAGAGATTGTTTGACAGGCCGCAGTTTGTTCACAGGGGGCTGTGGATGAAGAGTTCCTTTCTCAGAATTCCCTTTTTGTTTCCGTATCTTGCGGCAAAAGACAAATGTGACTTTTTCCATTTTAATTACTACAGCCCACCCTTGGGTATCAATTCGGTCATACTGACAGTACACGACTTGATTTATCTTGACTTCCCTATGTTTTCTCCCCGGATTAGGAGACTACAGTTTGATGTGCTCACGAGGCTATCGACTCGGACCGCAAAGCACATAATAACGGTTTCCGAATATTCCAAAGGGCGAATAATCCATCATTTTCGAGTTCCCGATAGTAAGATATCTATTGTGCCGAACGGTCTCGCCAATAGCTGGTTCGAGCCTGACCTCAAGAGTATCGCATCTGCATGGTTGAAGATGAGGCGTAAACTTCCCAATAGATACGCCCTGATGGTAGGTAGACTGGATCCGAGAAAAAACGTTCCTCTGGCTGCGAGAGTCGTGCGGCAATTGGTGAAGGAAAATCTATTGGATGGTCTGATTGTGGTCGGGCCACCTGATTTTGGTACAAACGCGATCTTTGCCGCTATGGAATCAGACGATACACTAAATTGCGTTACGCACATCTCGGGACTATCCAAGATCGAGTTGCAGGCGGTGTACAAGAACGCGGAATTCTTGCTCTACTTGTCGTTGGCAGAAGGGTTTGGGATGCCGCTTATTGAAGCGATGGCTATGAGGACACCTATCATAGCGTCCAATAGGACAGCGATTCCAGAAGTATGTGGGCAAGGTGGTCTTGTAGTTGAGCTAGATGATTTCCCAGGAATTATTGGTACAGCACGTAGGCTTCTTTCGGATCGGGAAATGAAAAGTCAGCTGGTCGAAAGAGAGCAGGAAAGAGTGGAGCACTTCAGTGCTTATCGAACCAGCCAAATGTTGTCGGCCCTCTACACTAGGCTATCTGAATAGCGTAAAGACTTACAGCGAGCGCCCATTTCCCAGACACGCGATCCAACACCAAGAACGATTCTGGGCTACAAATTATTTGCGGAAGTCGAAGGAAAATTAGCGATTAAAATTCAATAATTAGCGAAAGGTAAATTATGAAAAATGAAATAAGATCGTTGGTAACGGGATGTTCCGGTTTTATCGGGTCCCATGTCTCCGAGGAACTACTTAAGATGGGGCACCGTGTCGTGGGGATAGATGATCTATCAGGAGGATTCTTGGACAACAACCCAGCGGGTTTGGAATTCCATGAAGGATCAACAACCGATTTGGAGTTTATCAATGAATTGTTTGAACAATACAGCTTTGACTATGTTTTTCATTTGGCCGCTTACGCAGCGGAAGGCCTCAGTCATTTTATAAAGAGATTCAACTATACCAACAATCTTATCGGCAGCGTGAACTTAATTAATGCCTCCGTGAATTCAGGGACGGTTAAGTGTTTCGTGTTCACTTCTTCCATTGCCGTATATGGACCTAATCAAGTCCCGATGATTGAGGGTGCAGTTCCACAACCGGAGGACCCATATGGGATTGCTAAGTACGCGGTTGAAATGGATTTGAAGGAAAGCCACGAAATGTTTGGCTTGGACTACATCGTGTTCCGTCCGCACAACGTGTATGGCGAAAGGCAGAACACAGGCGACCGATATAGAAACGTCATAGGTATTTTCATGAATGAAATAATGAACGATCAGCCGATGACGATCTTCGGCGATGGGAAACAAACTAGAGCCTTTAGTTATATAAGTGACGTCGCACCGATTATTGCCCGCTCGGTGGAGCGCAAGGAAAGCTACAACCAGATTTTCAATGTCGGCGCAGACAAGCCGTATACGGTACTTGAACTTGCACAACAAGTAGCTAATGTCATGGGGGTGGCTCCAAATGTGAAGCATCTTGATGGAAGAAAAGAAGTTATTCATGCGTTCTCCTCTCATGACAAAATAAAGAAACAATTTGGGGATCTAATTAGGGGCATACCACTTGAAGAGGGCCTTCACAGGATGGCGGCTTGGGCGAAGACTGCGGGGAGCCGTGAAAGCAAGCGATTTGAAGGGATCGAAGTTGCGAAGAACATGCCCCCTTCGTGGAAAGAAATCATTAAGTAGAATTTATTGAGGCTATTCGGACATGAAAATTGCAATTATCGGTGTACGTGGTATGCCCTCTTCCTATGGAGGTCTGGAGACATTTGTTGCTGAACTGGCTCCTAGGCTGGTGGAGCGTGGAAATGAGGTCACCGTCTACTGCCGGAGCAGTCTTTACAGACAAAAGCCACCAACCTTTCGCGGCGTTAGACTCAAATACTTTCCAAGTATCGAGCACAAGGCGTTTTCCACACTATCACATTCGCTCCTGTCAATTATACACGCCTCTTTTTCTAAGTTTGACGTGATTTTTGTAGTAAATGCTGCTAACGGGTTCTGGGGGGTGATTCCCAAGCTGAGTGGCAGAAGATCCGTCTTGAACGTTGACGGAATGGAGTGGCTACGGCCTAAATGGAACGGGTTTGCAAGATGGTTCTTCAGGGCCTCAGCTAAGTTCGGCACAAAAACGTACGATGCAATAGTCACAGATGCAGAAGAGATGCATCGCCTATATGCTGAACAATTTGGGATCAAGAGTCAGTATATCGCATACGGAGCTAATATCGAGTATTCAAGCAGTCCCGAGGTTCTAAAGAAATATAATCTTCAGAAAGACAACTACTACCTGGTAGCAAGTCGCTTAATTCCCGATAACAATGCGGATATCATTGTAGACGGCTTTGTTAAGTCGGGTTCAGGTAAGTACTTAGCAATAGCTGGTGGTGCCGACTACAGGGGAAATAGCGTAGAGCGCGAATTCTTCGACAAACTAAAGACCTTGGCAAATGATCGAGTCCTTTTTCTGGGCCACATAGATGATCCTCACGAGGTTGTAGAGTTGCATTGCAATTCGTTTGCTTACATTCATGGGCACCAATATGGCGGAATAAACCCAGCGTTGTTGAAAGCACTTGGTTGTGGTAATCTCATTCTGGCCAATGCTACACCATTTAACCGCGAAGTATTATGTAATGGGGAGTACGGAGTGCTCTTCGACAAGACCCCCGAATCGGTTACTGAAGCTATCAGGAAAGTTGAAGGCGACGAACAATTATGTGAAACGTTTCGCGCGAAAGCCCGTCACAGGATTGAAATCGCATTCACTTGGGACAAAATTACGCAGCAGTACCTCGACCTCTTCGAAAGAATTGCGGGCGCTTAAGGGTTCCATAGTTGTGCGGGCATCTGCCGTCAAAGCGACATTTGCAAGACTAGTCTGTCTTTGTGTCTTGTAGCCGGAGGAAGTCAGCTAAATTGTGATTCGGGCCTTCTCCAAACTCAATGTTTCCTATACAAAATGGATTATGGTACACTTAGGATCAACGAGCCATGACCGCAAACTTTTCTCATTTTGACCATTCGATGCTACACCTAAAGTGCCGTATGAGCCGATTGCGATGAAGAGACTGATCCCGATACTTCTGATACTGTTTGCACAAGGGTGCACTCCGGAGGGAACACCGATTTCCGTGATTAGAGCGCCGGAACTTGTTCCTCAGTCCCAACCAGACGCTGTTGAGGAAACAGGGATCCGTCAGGATCCAAATACAGGAGGAATCCTGTTGCAATGGTACAAAATACAAGGGGTTGCTGGATACAAGGTATTTCGTTCAGACACCCTTGCTCCGGACAGTCTCGCAATCAACTTCTCCGTAGTTGGTGATATAAGCGTGTCGCAGTTTCTAAATGACACCGAGTTTGTGGACACATACGGAGTCGATCCTTCAATCTAATAACGGCATAGCCGCCGCCGGAATGGTCGTACCATTCAAAATAAAGACCTTTTGCTGGGACTGCAGTCCCCCATGGTGGGTAAACTACGCGTGGCCT